>CAYIZR010000039.1:0-8159 GCA_964367755.1 uncultured Christensenella sp.
ATTTTCATTATTTAGAGAATATATAGCGCAGCTAATGGAATATAAAAAGCAATTATTTAAGTTCGATATGGCAAGGATTAACAATTTATCATTATACACATTTTTGGTGGCTTTCCTTCTTGGCATGCTTATAAATTTTTTAATTGCAAAAAATCCATTACTAATAACTAGCAAGGTTTATTTTGATATTATCCTCATTATTGCAATTTTTATTGTTGGACTTGCCTTGCACGAAGGAATTCACGCTTTAAGCGCTGTAGTTTTTGGCAAAATAGGGTTTAAGAGTGTAAAATTTGGTGTAAATATTACTCAAGGTATGTTGTATTGTCATATAACTAAGCCGATTAAAGTTGGAGCGTACAGAATTATGTTATTGCTTCCTGCCCTAATAACCGGGCTTATTCCGTTAATAATTTCAGCTTTTTTGGGTAATATATTCTTGGTAATGGTGTTTTCTATGTTGTTATGTGGCGGCGCAGGTGATTTTGTTATGTTTATGGGAATGAGCAAACTAAAAAGCGATACCTTGGTTATCGATCACCCAAAAGCTCCTGCTTTTTATGCCATATATGAGAGTGACAAAACACCTGAAGATTTTCAAGAGGTAACCGCCGAGCAAGAAGAAGAACTATTGCAAGAGATGAAAAAAAGCCCCTTTACAACTAAAGACGGACAAAAAAAGAACGGCATGTTAAAAACTTTTGCCATTCTTATATTTCTTGCCCTTGCGGTGCTAATCGTTTTTATTATCGGGATAATAATGTCTTTTCTATAAGAGCTTAACTCCCGCTTTTTCGCATTCTGATATAGTATTTTTGTCCCAAATGGAGCATTGAACTTCTCCAACGTGGGCTTTTTGAAGTAGAAACATACATAATCTTGATTGACCGATTCCTCCGCCCATTGTAAGCGGTAACTCGTCGTTTAGCAATGCTTTGTGGAAAGGAAAATTTATTCTGTCCATGCAGGAAGCTTTATTTAGCTGACTAAGGAGGGATTCTTTATTGACACGTATTCCCATTGAGGAAAGTTCAAAAGCTATGTCAAGTAGGTCATTATAGACCAATATGTCGCCATTTAGGGTCCAATCATCATAGTCGGGAGCCCTTCCATCGTGTTTAATCCCAGATTTTAGCAAGTCGCCTATTTGCATAACAAACACCGTTTTATATTTTTTTGTAAATACATTTTCTCTTTCTTTTGGAGTTAGCTCAGGGTACATATCTTCTAATTGTTGTGAAGATACGAAGGTAACTTCCTTGCAGATTTCTTGAGAAGTGCCGTAGTTATTTTTTAAGACAAGGTTGGTTTCATAAATTGAGCTTACTATGTCACGAACAGTTTCTTTTAGATATGCTTTGTTGCGTGTTTCGGGAGTAATAATTTTTTCCCAATCCCATTGGTCGACATAAATACTATGGATATTGTCCATTTCCTCATCGCGGCGAATAGCGTTCATATCGGTGTATAGGCCTTCCAGGGGAGAAAAATGGTATTGCGCTAAAGCGAATCTTTTCCATTTTGCCAAAGAATGTACCACTTCCGCGTATGTGTTAGTTGCGGCAATATCAAACTTTACCGGGCGTTCTACTCCATTAAGGTTGTCATTTAGTCCGCTGTCGGAAGAAACAAACAAAGGAGATGATACTCTTTTTAGATTGAGATTACGAGCAAGTCGCTTTTCGAATTCTGCCTTAATCAAAGATATGGCTTCTTGTGTTTGGTAAATATTTAGAAAGGGTTTATATCCTAGCGGAAAAAAAGTAGCGCTCATTATGCCTCCAATGGTTTTTATTGTTTTATTTTATCCTATATTTTCGGAAAATGCAATAAATTAACAGTCTAACATTATGAAGATAATTAGTTTTAATTTTCCGACAGGTACTTTTCTAAAATGCAAGCGGCATCATACACTTTTTCGGCGCATGGTCGAGTTTTGTAATATTCTTCCGTCCTGTCGTCGGGAACAAATCCACAATCGATTTTTCCACCGAGGATTTCTCTACAAATAATACTGCCGTTTATGTTTGTAAACTCTTTTGCCAATGCTTGAACGGAGTAATAAAGTTTAGTTTTTTGCTGTCTATCTGCCGTTTCTGTATAACCGTATTTTGCGCCTAATACCATAAACATTCCGCTTACTGCTCCGCAAACTTCACGAAGCCTTCCCATACCTCCGCCAAAAGGGGAGGCTATTTTTATGGCGGCATTAAAATCCATATTCATATCTTGACAAAAAGCGCCGGCTATTGATTGGGCGCAATTGTATCCTTGCAAAAATAATTGCCGCGCGTTTTCGGCTTTGGTCATAACTTTGCCTCTTCCAAATAATCAGACATTTTGTCAAGGAAGTCACCTTCAAATAGTTCAATTAGTCCGCGGTCGCTCTGCTTAGCAAGATCAGGGTCAATAGGAATCCTAGCAAGCATTGGTATATCGAATTTTTTTGCGGTTTCTTCTACGTGGCTTTCTCCAAATACGCTTACTCTTTCTTTGCATTTGGGGCATTCTAAATAAGACATATTTTCCACTATGCCTAGAATTGGCACGTTCATCATTTTTGCCATAGCTACAGCTTTTGCAACAATCATTGATACAAGTTCTTGAGGAGAAGTAACTATTATTATTCCGTCTAGAGGGATTGACTGGAATACCGTCAAGGGCACATCTCCCGTGCCTGGAGGCATATCTATAAACATAAAGTCAATGTCGCCCCAAACTACGTCCGACCAAAATTGTTTTACGGTGTTGGCAAGTATGGGCCCACGCCAAATAACAGGTTGGGTTTCGTCTTCGATAAGTAGATTTACGCTCATTACCTCAATACCTGTTTTTGTTGTCACAGGAAGAAGGTTTTTTTCGCTTATAGCTTCTGCTTTGGAATGAAGATTAAATGCCTTTGGAATTGATGGGCCTGTTATGTCGGCATCTAATATTGCTGTTTTTAGCCCTTTTCTACGGGCAAGTACTGCAAGCATTGAGGTGACGAGGGATTTGCCAACGCCGCCCTTTCCGCTTACTATTCCAATAACCTTTTTTACTTTGCTTAGTTCGTTTGTATCGGCAAGAAAAGATTGTTTTCTTTCCGAACAGTTTTCTAAGCAGCTACCACAGTCTTGATTGCAAGTAGAACTCATTTTTTGTTGCTCCTTAAGTTAATAAATTTATTTGTCCATGGCTTCTTTAATAGCCAGTTTGACGTTCTTTGAAAATCTTGATTTTTGGATACGCGTATAAAACTCATCGGCATCTTTTATTTTGCCCATGCCAAAATACTTTAATATTCTGCTGATATTACCCGCGTTATAACGGCTAAGTATATCTTTGGCATTTTCCATTAAATCGCCGTTAGTTAAATATTCGCAGTCAAAAACTTCTAAAGTTAAACCCTCCAGGGAAGTAACTTCCACCTTGAGTTCTTGACAAAAATCAACAACTTTGTTATTCAACTTTAGTTTACCTTTTACAATGTCGGCAAAAAAGAGTGTATAATTCCTTTTTTCGGGAATTAACGAAGTATCATTTTTTGCAGGCATAATTGTGAAAGTAACAGTGTCTTTATTTTCGGCAACTATGTACTTAGTATTGGTAAACTTGCCGTTTTGGTAATCGTTAGTAGCGCCGTCGTCTTCATAAAGTTCAAAGCTATTATTACCCCGATAAATCTTAAGTTTGAGGTTTTTGGGGTTGTCTGTTTTATTTCCTGTATCCATTGACAAAGGTATTATTGCTCCTTCTTTTGCCAGTGCTGGGATAGAATCCCAATCACGGAACATAGTAATGTAACGGTTGCCTTGATAAACTTTGTTGGTAAATATATCGGTATAACGGCCGTCAGGGAGCCAAACTAAAGTTTTGGAAAGGTGTAATTTTTTGTCTTTTTTGGTTACAACAGGGCTAATAATTAGTTCGGTGCCGAAAGTGTACTGATTAGGAACGGTATAGCTTTCTTCTTTGTCAGGATAAGAATAATACATAGGTTCGCAAAGAGAAGTTCCCTTAGTGTGTGATAGATAGCTCATTGTGTAAATGTAGGGAACGAGGGCGTGCCTTAGCCGCAAAAAGTCATTAACAATGGCTCTAACAGGAGCGCTACGCTTCCAAGGCTCCTTGCCGAACAAGTCGTGAGAAGTAGAGTGCAGGCGGTTAATGGGGCTAAATACGCCGTATTGACACCACCGTAGATACATTTCGTCATCGTTTACACCAAATGTATGTCCGCCTATGTCATGACTCCACCAGCCGTAGCCTACGTTGCTTGCGTTGGCGGTAAAATAAGGTTGGAACTTTAGACTGCGCCAATAGACAACGGTATCTCCCGAAAAGCCTAGTGGGTAGCGATGAGAGCCAAAGCCGCTGTAGCGGGAAAGAATAAGCCCTCTTTTGTTGCCTAAACAGTTATCTAGATAGTGGTAGTGGTTGAGCGCCCAAAGAGGGTCAAGATTTTTTACTGTGGATTTTTTGCCTTGTTGCCAGTCAATCCACCAAAAATCAACCCCTTCTTTTTCGAAAGGACGATGCACTACTTCAAAATAATTGTTAATAAACTTGTTGTCTGATAAATCAAAGGGTATGTCAGCTTTAGTATTTGGGTCAACGCCCATAGCCTTTGCCATATCGTTATAACAGTCCTCAAAATGCCTTATGCCAAGGGCAGGATGCAAATTGAGCGTTACGTGATAATTATTGTTATGCAGCCAATTTAAGAACTCTTTATAATCAGGGAAAAGCTCGGTGTTCCAGCTATATCCTGTCCAGCCCGGTCCGTTAGCTATGTTTGACCCCTTAAAGTTGGCATTAAAACGTTTGTTTATATCTACCCAATGCCAATCCATATCGATAGTGGCTACAGTAAAGGGCAAAGACTCTTTTTGGAAGCGCTCCATAAGAGAAATATATTCTTGTTGACTATATGCGCGGTAACGGCTCCACCAGTTGCCAAGAACGTACCTGGGCAGCATAGGGACATTCCCTGTCAGCGCGAAAAAATCTTTTAGGCAATTTCGATAGTCTTTGCCATAAGCAAAGATATAATAATCTTTACCTTTGTAGGGGCGCGCTAAAGTTTTACCATCTCTTATAATTAGGCTGTTATCTTCATAGACGCTAACACCTGTTTTAGACAAAAGACCGTTTTCTAGTTTGGCAGATCCTATGCGAAAATCCAAAGTTCTGCGAGTTCCGAGCATATTGCCTTTGTTATTGCAAGGTACAAAAAAGCCATTTATTTTTACTTTTGTTATCTTTTTTTTACTTATATTGTAATTAAAAACTGTTTTTTGGGTGGTAATAGTCAATTGCCCATCGGACTCTGTTACCGAATAGTCCACAACTGGCAGGTCACGGAAATAGAAAGTTTGGGTTGCTTCGTTAATAAATTTGTTGTCCTTTTGAACTTCAGCGCGAACAAGACAAGGAGTGAGGACAGTTATTCTAAAGCCTTTTCTTTCCACAATATTTTCTTTTTTAGCTTCGGGGGAAGTTTTTGCTATCAAATGTTCTTGTAATTTTGTCATTATTGCCACTCTCCGCATTTAATAGTATAATAATACCATAATTAGTGCCTAAAAGCAATATTTGGCGGTAATTATTTGACTGCAGCAAAGTGAAGTGTTAGAATAATGTAGACTTAACTAACAACTAACGATTTTGAGTGGTTAAGCTAATAATGTGTTAAATTACTATTGAGTAAATAAGGACAGAAATGTACGAAATAATAGATTCCCATTCTCATATTTATCCCGACAAAATTGCCGAAAAAGCTACCCATACTATAGGACAGTTCTACGGTATTTCTATGCACACCGAAAACGGCACGGTAAGCAACTTGCTAAAATACGGTACCGAAGCAGGCATATCGCGTTTTGTGGTTCACTCTTGCGCAACGACCGTTCATCAAGTACACCCAATAAATGAGTTTATTTTATCGGAAATGAACAAACATAGCGAGCTAATAGGCTATATCACCCTTCATCCTGATATGGATAAGGATACAATAGAATCGGAGATTAGTTGGAGTTTGGACAATGGTTTTAAGGGAATCAAGCTTCATCCTGATTTTCAGAGATTTTTTATTGATGAAGAAAAAGCAAAAAAAATATATGATGCCGCCCAAGGCAAGCTTCCTATACTTTTTCATACCGGAGACAAAAGGTTTGAGTACTCCAAGCCACATAGACTAGCAAATATCGCCAGGCAGTATCCCAATCTAACTGTTATTGGAGCGCATTTTGGTGGTTATAGCTGTTGGGAACAAATAGATTGTTATAAGTCTTTGGGCAATGTGTATTTAGACACAAGTAGCAGCCTTGCTTTTTTGAGCAAGGAAGAAGCAAAAAAAATAATTGATTATTTCGGCGCGCAATGGTTCTTTTTCGGTGTGGATTTTCCTATGTGGAAGCACAAAGAAGAGCTAGAAAGATTTTTTAGCCTTGATTTATCGGAAGAGCAAAGAAAAATGATTTTGGCAGGCAACATTAAGCGCGTGCTAAATATTTAGGGAAGTTTTTTATAAATTCTGATAGCAAATTCCAAATTTATGGCGGTTTCGCCTAGACTTAACAGACTTTCTATGTCACTCTTGCGAGTGTGGTAATAATAGGGAGTCATTTTTATTATAGAATGCAAATATTTGCCTGAAGCGACTATTTCTTTTTTGGAAGAAATAGTGTCAATATACTCAAATCCACTGATTTCTAAGGGGTCTAATTCATTTTCATAGGGTGTTTCGTACAACAATTCCTTTAGTGATAAAAGATGTTTTTTATCGGGTATTACCCGCAAAAAAAGCCCGTTTTCGCCCAAAACCCTACAAAACTCTTGTGAAAAAACCGGGGCAAAGGCGCAAATAAGCGCGTCAACGCTGCTGCTTTTTATGGGTAGCCGAATACTGCTTGCTACCGCAAAGGGAATATCTTTGTACTTTTTGCTGGCCGAAAGTATAGCCTCTTTGGAGATATCTGCGCCCAAAATTGTTGCTTTAGGGAAAGCTATTGACAAACGGTAAGGGATATAGCCTATTCCGCATCCTGCGTCTAAGATACTGTTTATTTTGTTGTTGCTTAGATAATTTATGATATCGTCGGCAAGCTTTTGGTAATAATTACCTTCCATAACAATTTTTCTTGCCTCAATCATCTCCTTATTGTCTCCTGCTTCAGCGGAGTTCTTTTGGTTAGCCAAAACCAAATTGACATAGCCGCTTTTAGCTAAGTCATAGCAATGTCCGTTTTCACAGACATAGCTTTTGCCTTTTAGGGCTAGGGGAGAGGAGCATTTGGGACAAATAAAATTGTATTCCATTATTTTGTAAACGCCGCTGTTATTCCTTTAAGCGCCTCGTCAATTTGCTCATAGGTAATAACAATAGGCGGAGCAAACCTTATTATATTTTGGTGGGTGTCCTTAGCTAAAACACCGTTTGCTATTAGTTTTTCTACATAATGGTAAGCATTAACAGAAAACTCTACTCCTATAAGCAAACCTTTACCTCTTATTTCCACGATTTCATCATTTTTTATCTTTTTTAGGCCGTCCATAAAATATTTGCCTTTGGCTTTAGCTTGCTCGGCGTAGGAATCTCTAACAAGAATTTCCATAGCTTTTAACGAAACAGCGCAGGCAAGAGGATTGCCCCCAAAGGTGCTACCGTGGGACCCCGGAGTATAAATGTCAAGAATATCGCTATTTGCGGCGATTGCGCTAACGGGCATAACACCGCCGCCTAGCGCCTTGCCCAAAACGTAAATATCGGGCACAACGTCTTCATGCATACAAGCAAACATTTTGCCTGTTCTGGCAAAGCCTGTTTGAACTTCGTCGGCAATGAAGAGTATATTGTTTTCGCTACATATTTTTCGTACCTCTTTTAGGTAACCTTCAGGAGGAATAATTATACCCGCTTCTCCCTGAATGGGCTCTACCATAAAAGCTACAGTATTAGGGGTAATTGCCTTAAGAAGAGCATTGGCATCACCATAATTTATAATCTTAAATCCCTCGGTATATGGCCCGAAACCCTCTCTTGCTATTTGGTCGGTACTCATAGATATTATAGAAATTGTTCTACCGTGGAAATTGTTGTTGCACACTATTATTTCTTGCTTGCCGTTGGGTACTTTTTTGATAAAATTGCCCCATCTGCGGGCAGTTTTTAGGGC
>CAYIZR010000040.1:0-8109 GCA_964367755.1 uncultured Christensenella sp.
ATATATTATCAATTAAATATGCGTCACAATTACGTAAAGAAGCTCTGGCAAAAACAACGGCTATTTGGGTTATTATGTCAACGTTTTTTACTTTCTTTTGCAAATCTTCGGTTAAACCAAACTTTATCGCCGCTTCATAAACGGCTGCTTTTGCTTTATCAATATCAGTTTTTCGGATTATTAAAGGATATAACAAGTTTTTTTCTATTGTTTTACCTTTGAAAAGTCCTAATTCGTTATAAAGCAGACAAACATTTCTATCTTTACAGCTTTTGTCGGTAATGTTTTGTCCGTTGATAAGTATTTCGCCCGAATTGACTTTTACAAGTCCGCCTATCGCCTTGATTAAAGAAGTTTTACCGCCCTCACTACTTGCAAAAACCGTCGCAATTGCGCCCTTTTCACACTCAAGTGACAATCGGCTGACTGCCTCAGCGCCATAATTATACCTGACAGTTAGGTCATTTATTATAAGTTCTTTCATTCCATAAATATAGCAAATATTATTATGAAAAGCAATTATTTATGTTGACATAGAAAATAAACTGTATTAGAATGTTTTTAACAATATAATACAGCTAGGGGTGACAGTAGTTCTGTCTGAGATTACACCCTCTGAACTTGATTGAGCTTGTACTCACGAAAGGAAGCACTTGTCCTAAGTAATCTCGCATACTTAGGATTTTTTTATTTTTATCGTACAACGCACTACCATATGTTCGCCTTGGCAAGGAAAGGAGAAATTATGTTTACACCGTTTTCAGAATTGTCAACTTTTAACAAAGCTGCAACTATCGCTCTTTACCTAACAATTGCTATAATCGCTATAATAATTGTTGCTTTGACTTTGTTAAAAAAGCACAACAAAGACGTCAAAGCCTTTGGCAATATTTCACTAGGACTAATTATTGGTTACTCTATAGGTCTTATTGCTATTTTGCTATTTTTGAAACTTGACGAATACTTTACTTTAGGTTATATCGACAAAACAACCTTTATTCCCGTACTTATTCTACTATGCGGCATAATAGCACTAACGCTAACGGCCTTAGCTATTTCTATTTTTGCCCGTCAACACTTAAAGAAGTTTTCCTTAATTGCTACAATTGCTGTATCGGCAGGTTTGCTGGCAATAATGATAATAACTTTAATAAAACAATACAAAGAAATCGGCAGTTTGGGCGCAAATGCCGAAACCGCTCTTTATCTGTTTTCTGCGCTCATTATCGTTGTTATAGCACTTATTGCCATCTTCTTTGGCAAGAAAAGCACAGCAAACAACACCAAAGCTATCGTTTACGCAGCAATTTGTATTGCTACAAGCTTTGCTTTATCCTATATACGATTTTTTGAATTGCCCCAAGGCGGTTCGGTAACCTTTGCAAGTCTAGTTCCTCTTATGCTCTATTCTAAGATGTTCGGCATAAGAAAAGGTGTGCTTGCTGGTGTAATTTATGGCTTCTTGCAGTTTATACAAGCGCCCTGGTTCTATCACCCAATACAATTTTTACTTGACTATCCTATTGCCTTTGGCGCAATCGGACTTACGGGAATTTTAAGTGAAAAGAACGTTTTTAACAAAAAACTTCCCTTACAGTTTGCTTTAGGCGCACTTATTGCAGTTACACTTAGATACCTAGCTCACGTAGTAAGCGGCATATACGTTTTTGGTTCGGGCGATCCCGAAAATTACGGAGCTGTTGCGTGGAGCTTTTTGTATAACGCCTTTACCTATGCGGATTTGGCTATAGCCTTAGTTGCAGGATGCGCTTTGATGAGTTCAAAATACTTTATTAAAGCAATGAATAATGCGGTAATATAAAAATTACCGCAAAAAATCTTTTTTTAGATAAATTTATTTTTGAAAAAATGAAAAACAAGCAAGTCGCCGTATTCAAGTTGAAAATAAGCGTGAGAACTTGTTGCAATATTAGAAATACCCCTACCGCCGTTACTTTTAGTCAGCAACAAATTCATTAAATCATATTCCACACCTTGAGACGACCTAACCAAACAATCAGAGCCAAAGGACACAAGCGAGATAATGTCATTTGGCTCTGTTTTTATTTCAAAAGTAGCATCTTTATATAATACGTCATAACCGTCGGCGCAAATAACCGCTTCCACTCCCAAATCTTTGGCTTGACGTAAAAGACAATAATTGCCCAAAACGTGGTCGGGTCTGCCTCCTGTCGCGCCATATATAGCAATAAATGTAGCCCCTAGCTCACAAGCTTTTTGAATGGCTAGTTCTCCATCCGTCAAGTTTTTATGGGCAGGAAAAATAAGTATATTTGAGTTTTTTGGCGGATTTTTTATACTGTCCATATCGCCGATTATGTAATCTGCAATATAGCCAATTGGTAAATTGTTATAGCCTCCGTCGGCGCAAATAATTATTTCTTCACAAATATCCCTATTAAAAGCTTCTCCGCTAAGAACAATTGCAACTCTCATTTTAGATAATGTATTTGCTATCTTTAGCTTTTTTGCTATTTAATTCTTTTGCCTTTTCTTCATAACCTGCTCTACCAAGTAAAGCATAAGTTGCATTCTTACCGTTTTCTACACCAGGTTGGTTAAAGGTGTCTATATTGAGCATTGCGCCTGCATAAGCGGTTTTTAGCATAAATAGCATCATAAGCTGACCTATAGTAAAGGCGTTAACTTCGGGAAGCATTATTTTATTATTAAGTCTTTGTGAAGATGTAAGAGCGTATTCGGTAGCGTTCATTTCTGCCGTTATTAACTCATTTAGAGTATGTCCGCAAAGGAAGTTAACAGAAGGAATATCTTCACAACCGTCACTAATTGTTACCGTTTTGCGATAATTTTCTACACCAATGAAAGTAATTACCTTATCAAAAGGACCTTCAGTATATAGCTGTACTTGGCTATGTTGGTCAGTTACTCCCAAAGCCTTAACAGGTGTTTGTCCCACATATACAGTCTTCTCGTCAAGATCGGTTGCTTTGCCTAGGCTTTCACCCCAAAGCTGTGCATACCAATCTGCCATTAACTTTAGACTATCGGCATAAGGCATCATAACCGAAATATTATTGCCTTTTTGCATAGCGATAAATTGTAATAGTGCCGCCATCAAAGCTGGATTCCTTTTTGCATCGGGTTTGTTGCAAAGTTTGTCCATAAATTTTGCGCCCTTAAGCAAAGATTTTATATCAATACCCAAAACAGCAGCAGGAAGTAGTCCTACGGGAGATAGCTCGCTAAACCTTCCACCTACTCCGTCCGGAATATAAAAAGTTTTCAAATTTTCTTGTTTAGCTATCTTAATTAGGTTACCTTTTGTTTCGCTAGTGGTAGCAATTATATGCTCGCTAGCGTTTTCGCCAAGTTCTTTTTTTAGTAAATCCATTATTATTAAGTATTGGCTCATAGTTTCGCTAGTAGAACCGCTCTTAGTAATTACATTAAAGCAAGTCTTTTTTACATCAATAACATCTAATAGAGCAACCATTCTTTCGGGGTCAACGTTATCTTCAACATAAAACTTGGGAGCTTTTCTTTTGGATTTTGGAAGCTCGTTATGATGCAAATGACAAAGCGCCTGAAAAACTGCCATAGGACCGAGTGCGCTACCGCCTATACCTAGCACAACAAAGCTATCAAATCTCTTCTTAATACCCTTTGCTGTGGCAATTATGTCGGCTACTATCTCATCTTGATTGTAGTGTAGCTCTGTCCAACCCATCATATTCTTTCCTCTGCCTTCTTTTACGTCGTTAAACGCCTTTGTAGCAAGAGCTTTGTTAGCGGATATGTCTTTGTCAGAAATACCAGTAATATCCCCCACATAATCCACCATCATATTATTGTAGTCAAATGTTATTGCGCCTGTTTTTACCATAAAATTATATTCCTCCGTAATTATTTGCCTTAAATAGGCATTCTGTCAAAAAATCATAGCTTTTTAGTAGTTCATCATAATTATAATAATCATTAGAATAGACCTCAATCATAGCAGGCCCATTGTAACCATTTTCTATAAGCGTGGCAAAAAGCTTAACAAAGTCAAAAGTCCCGTTTCCGGGGATGCCAAGCTTTCCATTATTGTCAAAATCACATAAATGAACATTTTTTAGTCGGCTACCCATAGACTTGATGTATTCGTAAACATCAAAACCGCTAAGCATAGCCTGTTTTATGTCCAAACATGTGTTAACCCTTGTATATGGCTTAAGATTATCAAAATACTCGGGGGTATTAAAATAAGTCCAATGTACGTTTTCATAGCAAAGTTCGGTCTTTCCACCGCTATTATTATATACCAAATCACATAGCTCGTCCACTCTCTTGCCTATTTTGGGATAATTATGTATATATGGGAGCTTTTTGAACTTAGCAGGCCCGTGAAAAGTATAATACTTAGCATCCAGTCTGCCCCCGCTCCTAGCCACTTGGTTAAAAATATTTTCGCAGTCACGCCTTGTTCTTTCCACAGGATTAAATAGCTCAGGCTCAAATTGCTGATTTAACGTATGTATGGAAAATACCCGTGTGTTACCTTTAATTTTGAGAAGTTCGTCTATAAAAGCGTCCTTATACTCAAAAAAGGTACTTAAAAAGACTTCACACACAGGTATTTTGAATTTATTTATTAACTCTAGTGCTGACTCTGTCGTTTCTTTAGAAAAAAACGACGCAGTCGATATTCCTATTTCCATTTTAATATTCGGGATCTATTAAACCGTAATCTCCATCATTTCTTTTGTATAGTACGCTAATTTTATTGGTATCGCCGTTAACGAAAACATAAAATGCGTGATTAAGTAATTCCATCTCTTCAATAGCGTTATCAACCGTGGTAACAGATATGTTGAACTTTTTTACTCTAACGACGTTGGCCGCTTTTTCATTTACTTCCAAATTCTCCTCATAAATAACGGGAGTTTCTGCCTTTTTGAACTTGGAGCCGAATTTATCACGATACTTAACAATCTGCTTTTCCAGTTTCGGAAGTACCTTGTCCAAATTCTCGTTCATTTTGTTTCCGATTACAACAGAACGCACGAAGCCAATATTGTTCGCATCCACGTTGATTTCCATAACGTACTGGTCGTTTCCTACAGTAGACAATTTTACTTTTGCTTTTGCTTCTGTCCCAAAGTATTTGTCAAACTTGTTTAACTTCTTAATAATCAATTCTTTCAAAACGTTGTCCAAACGGTAATTCTTTGTTGTAATATCGATACGCATATTTTTATCCTCCTTGGTTAATGAATTCTAAATTGTTGTTTACAAGCTTTACCGAAACTGTGGTATTTTTTAATCCATTTTTCAAAATTTCTTCGCTTAGCTTGTCTTCAAGCGCTGTCTCTATGGTTCTTTGCAAAGGGCGCGCTCCGTATAATATATCAAAAGAGGTTTCCGTCAAATATCGCGCAACCTCTTCCTCTATTATTAGTTTTATACCTTTTTCATTATATAATATATCCTTTAGTCTTCCTATTAATAAATTCGCTATTTGTAATAAATTATCCTTGCTTAGTTCATTAAAAACAACAATATTATCAATTCTATTTAAGAACTCAGGTCTTAAAGTTTTCTTAAGCTCTTCCAAAATAATATCCTTTCTTACTACTTGTTGAAAATCAGTATTGCTCACAAATCCAATAACTTGTGACTTTGAAAGTAATTCCACCCCGATATTACCTGTCATAATAATTATTGTGTTCTTAAAATCAACTAGCTTTCCTTTAGCATCGGTTATCCTGCCATCATCTAAAACTTGCAAAAGCACATTATAAATATCCATATGAGCCTTTTCCAGTTCGTCTAGTAAAATAACTGAGTACGGTTTTCTTCTTACAGCTTCGGTAAGCAATCCGCCCTCTTCATACCCAACATAGCCAGGGGACGCTCCAATTAGCCTTGCCACCGAGGATTTTTCCATATATTCGCTCATATCAAAGCGGATTAGGGCGCTTTCGCTTCCGAACAAAAACTCAGCCAAAGCCTTAGCGGTTTCGGTCTTGCCAACGCCGCTTCCCCCCAAAAATATGAATGACCCTATTGGTCTTTTTGAATCTTTTAATCCCGCGCTAGCCCGCCTTATAGTCTTACAAATGACAGAAACCGCTTCCGCTTGCCCAATTATTCTTTTGTTTAATACTTCTTCCATATTTATAATCCGATTTGCCTGTTTTTTGTTTAGTTCAGTAACCGGTATGGTGGTCATTTCTTCGATAATTTCCAAAATATCTTTCTTTGTTAGTTTTAATACTTTTGCTTTGGTTTTTACAGTAATTTTTTTGCTGCAAGCTTCGTCAAGGACGTCAATAGCTTTATCCGGCAAATAACGATCAGTTATATAACGGTTAGAAAGTGTAGCCGCTGCTACAATTGTCTCTTCCGGGATGACAATATTGTGATGCTTTTCTAGGCTTACCTTTACGCCGCGAAGTATCTTTATTGTATCTTCAACACTGGTTTCTTTGACGTCAATTACCATAAAACGCCTTTCTAGCGCAGGGTCACTTTCTATAAATTTCCTATATTCTCCAATGGTAGTTGCGCCAATTGTTGGAAACTTGTTAGAAAGCAAATATGGTTTAATTATATTGGCAACATTAAAGCTGCCATCATTGCCACCTGCTCCCGATATCGTATGAATTTCGTCAATAAATAATATAATATTTTCCTGTTCGAGTGCGTTAAACAATGTTTTTAGCTTCTCTTCCATATCGCCACGGTACCGCGTTCCCGACATAATACTATTGATATTTAAGGAATATATAGTCTTGTTTTTCAAAAAATCAGGGACATCATTTTTTATAATTCTTTGCGCCAGTCCTTCAACTAGCGCTGTTTTACCCACTCCCGATTCTCCTATTATCATAGGGTTGTTTTTCTTTCTGCGTGATAAAATTTGTATAATCCTTGAACTTTCTTTTTCACGGCCAATTATGTTGTCTATTTTGTTTTCCCTTGCTTTGGCAGTAAGGTCAACGCCATTTTCCAATAAAATATCAGGCAAAGGCGTTTTTACCTGCATAATATCGTCTTTTACTAAAGTTTCTTTGGTGTTAGAGCTTGAATCTAGCCCGATTTTGTTATAGCTCATAGCGTTAACTATGGAAAGAACCTTAGCATAATCTATTTCGTATCGAAGCAAAATTTTTGCAGCAAGTGTATTCTTAAAATAACAAATAGCTAGCAATATATGCTGGGTATCGACATCTTTGTAACCTAGTTTTTCCGAGGCTTTGTCGGCATATTCCATAATGCTGACGGCAACTTCACTTAAACCTGCTTTCTCGAGTGGCTGTGATGTTTTAATTAAATAACTATTGGCTATTTCGGCGCTAAATCCTAGGCGTAACAAAATTTCTTCGGCATAGCTGTTTTCCACATTCGCCAAAGCAGCAAGAAGATGATACGACTCTATTGCGTTACCTGATTGAGAAGCAAAGGTCTCGGCTAAATCCAAGACCTTTTTTAATTTGACAGTATCCCCCTTCATCCGCCCCCTGGTTAATCACTCTACTATTATTATATTCATATTAAATAGTATCTATTATTTCCTTGAGGTATGTTTTTAATCCTTTGTTAATCTCTTCGTTACGCAAAGCGTATTCTATGTTGGCTTTTATGTAGCCAAGCTTATCGCCTATGTCATAACGTTTTCCATCAAAGGTGTAAGCAAAAACTGCAGTATCCTTAGCCATTAGTTCGATTGCTGTAGATAAATACACTTCTCCATTGGGCGCAGGCGGCGTAATGTCGATATAGTGGAATATATCAGGAGTTAGCACAAAGCGACCCAAACTAGTTAATTGAGAAGGTAATTCTTCAAGCTTTGGTTTTTCTTTGAAGCCAAGTAGCTCGGTATATTTACCTTTTACTTTGCCAGGTAGAACAACGCCATACTTTGGACATTCTTCCCGAGGCTGTTCCTGCACACCCACAACCGAACTGTTTGTAGCGTTATACGCTTCTATCATCTGTTTGGTAACGGGAAAATCGGGGTTATAAATAACGTCGTCACCGAACAAAACAGCAAAAGGTTCATCACCGATAAAACTTTTACACAGGTCAATAGCCTTGCCCGTTCCCAACATTTCTTTTTGCCTAACATAGCAAATATTA
>CAYIZR010000041.1:0-7926 GCA_964367755.1 uncultured Christensenella sp.
GAATATTTCCACAGTATTTAAGTCAAAATCAACTATTATTATTCCATTGTTTTTTAAGTTACCCACCTCATCGCCCACCGTTATTGCATCTCTTTTTAATGCCGTCGCAAGATAATACTTATTGTTAAAAAAACAAGCGCATGAGTAAGTCTTTTCACTGATAATCGGGTCAATCTCACGCAATATTTTTGTGCAAGAAAAGCCGTCAAATTTGTAAAAACCATCGGTAGCTAAAAATACAATTTCGTTGTTGCAAATCGCCACCGTTTTGTCATAAATCAGGTTGTTTGTCACAAAAACTTTGCTCATAGTGTAATCTGTCTTATCGGCGTATACCGACAAACGGTGTATGCAATATTCCCTAAATATGTAAAGGTTGTTTTTGAAGCTAATTACCTTCATTACCTTTCCGCCTTCGTCAGGAAAGGATATATACCCTCCCTCATTTAGGGACACATTCCAATTACTTGGGTTTAGTTCATCGCAAAAATATAGTCGGTTATTCCCTACATTCATCGTTCCGTACACTCTATTCCCGAGAATACAAGCCGAATTTAGCTTTGGAGGTGATGTCACAGCAGTGACTGTTGCTCCATCGTAAATATACATTTTGCCGGCGTCACTAAAAGCTAGCAGGCAGTCCTTGTCGCTAAAGTGGTAGTTAAGAAAAGTAACGTTTGTTGACTGCATATCCATACTTGTCAATGTAAAAATTTGGTCGGTTAGCTTGGCTTGATAGACCTTTTTGTCGCTAAGTAGGGCAATAAGCCTGTCGTCCCTTTCCCCTAGAAGATAATCATAACGATAAAAAAGAAATATCTTTAGTATTTTTTTGCCATATATGCCCGAACTGGGAATTTGCTCATCGTTTATTTTTGCAACATTTATCCCAATAGAATTAGTCAAAACGCCGTTGTTCATAGCTATATTATATCCGTAACTTGCATAAGTTAAGGGCATTGATGCTTGACTACTTGCCGCGTCTATACCGGCAAAGGAATTGATAGGATAATTATGCCTGCTTACCTTGGCATTTATGTCCTTCCTCAAAAAATACCTCATAAAAAGCTCCTTTCTTTGAGAATAAAACCGTTCCTTCTCCTGGACATATTGATTAGCGCGTTGTCATATCGATTTTTGTAAAAAAGCGCTTCATCAATTAGTCCGCTTCGAAAAAAGTATTCACTTGCTATTCCCATCGATAGCATATTGTCGGTATAGGGCGGAGGAAGAATTATTTCATCGGTAAGTTCTAATTCATCGGTATTGTAAACATACTTTATCTCAACCTCCCCTTTTTCCACACATTCCAAGTATGTAGGAAGCAACTTAAACCCCACTTTTTGACCGTCTTTGCTTATACTAATTATGTCCTTAACTTTTTTCGAAAAAGCCGAGTAATATATCTTATCGTTTTCCACATATAGCTTTTCCTTGGTCTTTAGCTCAATATATTGTTCGGTCAATTCCCTATAAATTAAGCTGGCGCAATCTATTAGCTTCTTTCTTTTTTTGCTATCCTCTTCTAAGTTTATTTCATCGTCGCAAATAATGCCCTTTGCCTTTTCCAAAACATCTTTTAATATCATAAAACCTCCGTATGCCTTTTATACTCCTAATAGTCTGAGGCGGCGTGAAAATTCGTTTTCTACCTTATCTTTTGCTTCTTTCCTGCTTATTTCTTCCGTTTGTCTATTCTCTTTATCAAGATCATATAAAAATTCCTTTATATTTTGCATTGAGGTATACTTTGCGTGTCTAATAGCGCGCTCATCCAACTCCTCAAACGGAAAAATCAATTCTAAAGCATTGTTCCTCATAAGTATGAACTTTTGTCTATCGGTATCAAAGTACACCCGATAATCGCAGTTTATTTCTTGCAGTCTTTTTGCAATGTCATATAAGTCATTTTTTATAAGAATTTTCATACCGCCTCTTTCCTCGCTTCTTTTATGCTTCGGGATCAGGTACCGTTTCATTTATGGTAAGCTTGCTTTGCGCAATGGGACGAGTGCAAATCAAATTGGCATACTTAACCAAAGTGGCTCCATAGGCAGGCTTATTGTCCATTTGACGAAGTATTCTCCCGCCTTCGCCCTCAAGCCAGCTCCAATCTCCAAGCTGTTGCAACTTAAAGTCCTCACTATTGATCAAAAACATAGTATTATCATCTACAAACTGGTCGGCGTACATAGGAATACCGTTATAACTCATGGTCTTAAATCCGCCGTCAAGATACATGTAGTCAAAGTTCATTCTGCTACTTTGCAGATGACTTAGATATTTCCTTCTTATATCGTAAGACATCAGCATAAGATTAGGGATACTACCGCATTTTTCCTCAATATTATCCAAGGTCTGTTGCATATTGTCGCAACTAAGGCTATCTACTTCGTACTTAACCGGCAACAGATAATTAAGAGCAACTCTTGAGTTGCCATATATCGTTCCTATATCGTTATTAAACATATAGGGCAAACCATATAGCTCGTTATTATAAGAGCCTTGCAAAACCATATAGTCGCCTACATCAACGCCATTTACCGGCTTGCTTAGCTTTACCGTTTTTTGCTGCCTGTCAATCAATACTATTTTGTTACCGCCGCTTACAATAGTGCCGTTACTTGCCACAAAATCAATTACCATTCCTTCCATTAAATGCTTTACTTTGTCCACAGCAAATATGGTTGTAGTACTATTTGTATGGTCAGATACAGTTGCCAAAATACCGCTGCCGTCCTGGAAAAGCATTCTGCCAAAATTAAATTTTGCAGCTTCTAGCAAACTATCCAGTTCGTTATTAAGCAAATTTACAAAACTTCCCGTAGTTCCTTGTGAAGCTCTTATTACCTTATCGCTTATTTCCAAATTGCCAAAAATATTTATTAGTGGCGCTTTGAGCTGTAAAAAACTTGTCGGGCTTGAAAGCGGCAAATTGCCTTCCTCACTGGTACAACCTATACCACCGTTTATTCCGAAACGACAAGGGCTGACAATATCTTTGCCCGTTACGTCCTCGCTGCCCTTTTCCACCATATTATAAAAGGGACTTGTTCTTCTGTTTATTTGTTCTGCAACGACGTCTAAATAAACCGATTTTAATACCTTATCGGCTACTGTTAGTGTTAACATAATTTTTTTCCTCCGTTTCCTGTTTGTCAGGACTCTTCAATAATTTTTCTTGCCATTTCTCCCGCTTCTTTTATAGACGCAAGTCTTTGAGGCGGGGTTAGAGGGATGGCTCCCCCTTTTGGAAGGGTAATAGGTGGCTGTTTGCTTTTGATTTTTGTCAGATAGTCGGCAATTATCTTTTCGCGGTTTTCTTCGCTTTCCAATACTTTGTCTACCACTGTTTTTTCTTTAGCTAGCTCGTCTGGAGCCTTATAATTTTTGCTCAAGACTTTGAGAAGAGCCTTCTCCAAGCAGTCTTCACTTTTAGTAAGCTCGTTATCTTCGCTAATTTCTTTGGCAATTTCACCGCCTAATGTTTCGGCTACGGGATATTTTTTTACAAGCTCGGAAACCTTGCCTTCCCAATCCGAAGCTTTTTTTACGTTCTCTAATTCCTTTAGCCTTTGACTGCGCTTAGTAAATTCACTTTCTAGACTATTGTAAGCCTTCAAAAGTTCGTCAGCAGTTTGGAACTTTCCGTAAGAGTCCTTGTTTTCCTTGTCACCTGCAGTGGGGATAATTCCGGTTTGTTCTTTTTCCATAAAGTTTCTCCTTAAATGTTATTTGCCTCTTCAATAAGACGCATGTAAGTACGGTGCTCTCTGATATGGGCGTTTAATCTTTCTTTTAAGTTATTATCCATTTCTGTTTCGCCTATCAAATAATCACTGTGCTGTTTTATATGTATAGTATGGTTATCCTCTACTTCTATTTGGGGTGTCTTATCCCTTATTTTCAAGTTTTCCATATCTGCGCGCTTCTTGTGCAACTCTTCGCTGCAATTTGCGCTTTCCCAATTCCCAAAACCGAATATTTCTAATAGTTTCATTCGAGAATTTTCATTTATTTTGCCTTCTTCGTCATTAAACAAGCCCATATTAAATAGCTCTTGGGCAAGTGCTTTGCGATTAGCCATTGAATTGACAACTTCATTTTCCAAATCAAATACTACATCGTCACAGCTTATGTCGCTACCGACAAAACTAATTAGCTGTACTTCGCCGTTATCTCCGCAAATACGCTTTAGCCTCTTGTTATCGGCAAACTGCCGATATAGCCTAAGTATTTGCTGTCCTACCTCTTTAATTGCAAATCTAATATTATCGGTAGTTAGTCCTAAACGGTTATTATCCTGTTCAATTATTAAATTCAATGCTTTTCCGCTCATATTATCAGCGTTTACCACCGAGCTTGTTAAAAAGTCGCTAACTCCGCTTACCGTAACGAATTCGCTAAGAAGCCTATCTTCCTCGTCCCGAAAATCCGTAGGAACGCCGCCTAAATTCATCATAACGGGAACATTACTTCCTTGACGATAAACTATCACTTTGCCTGGAGCAATGCCCTCTTCTTCAATGTTGTCTATGTCCACGCTACCATCCTCTACCATAAGCACACCCACCGCCATTCTGTTAAAATATTCGTGCTTACGGTTTTTTATAGCGTTGTAAGCTCTCTGGATAGGAATAAGTCGCTCAATTATCGTGCCGCCGTAAAAGGCTGACGGTTGCAAAAGACATACCTGCCGAATAAAAGGGAAACCTCTCTTGTTATCACTTTTATTAACATAAGGTAGTTCCCCATCGTATAAAAGTTTGTCTTGCGCTACAATTGTTAACCTCCCATTGGGATGTTCCTTGTCCGGCATACTATAGCGCTCTATAACCGTTGCGTGATTATTTTTTGAATCGCAAAAGACTCTGGTTTTTCCGCTGCTTATCTGGTAGCTGCCTTTAGCTGCCGCGTCCATATTTAATACGCTTACTTTTTCTCCCAATAACTTTTCTCCCCAGATATTTTCTATACTCTCGATAGGATAGGCTCTAGCGTGAATAATACTTTGACAATAGTCAACGTCACAGCTTGCCAAACTGTCGGGATAAATCTCATAAGGCGGACAAACGCTTATATCCACATCCCCCTCAAAAATATTTTCTTCTTGACTTATAAGCCGCCCTTTTTCCCTTGCCCAAGTGACCTTAAAAAAGCAGGTACCGGTTAGCTCCGCCCAAAAGGTTGCTTCGCTGCAAAGCTTCTTAAAATTGTTTTCTTCCTCAATACTCTTTAATAGTTTTGTAGAAAACTTGGCAGTGTCAATATCCACTTTATCATTAGTTGCCGGTCTTACCGTTATATCTGCCTTTAGGCTTCCAAACTTTGACAATCTGGACTCCATAATTGGCGCAATATGATTATAGACTTCTTTTTGTTGCCAAAAGTATCGCTTACCTTGGTCATAAATTTCACCGTTTGGCATAACCTCGGCGAACTGATTACCCATCAAAAAGTTAATGCTTAAAAGCCAGTTGCTTTCCAGTGTTTTTCTTGCTAATTTGCGGTCATTATAATCTTTAATAACATCCGCCACCAAATCATTAGTTTTTTTGCTCATAGCTCTCCTTTTTTGTTTTTTTGCTTGATTTTAATTCTTTTATCAACCTGTTTTTTTCTTCAATTAGTTCTTCTTCGCTCATATTTACTAGCGCGGCGTCTTTTAATTCCATATACGCCTTAATCGCCGACAAGTCAGGCGGGGCAAACTTGGTAGTCATTTTTTCCTTTATAAGTCTTTGATTCCCTTCTTCATCCACTCCGTATTCCTTTGTAGTTTCGGTAAACTTAAAGCCTTTGGCTTTCTTATACAAAACATCTAACATTTTTCATATAACTCCCCCTTTCTTTGTCAAATTGTATATCTTAATAAAGTTCTTTTCTATCAGGCTTTTTTTATAGGGCATTGTCTTTTTGGGCTTGGACATAATATAATATCGCAATTCGTCCATAGCGTGGTCATCTCTTTTTATAGGAAGCTCATTATTGCCCCAACGGTAAGACTTTATTTCCCGTATCATATTTACGCAATTACAAAATATAAATATCCGCGCAGGTCGCGTCGCAAAATAGCTTTTCACTTGATTGATTCCGCTAAAAAGCTCTTTATTTACTCTTGGATTTGCCAAAATATTTCTTTCGTAAAATAGTTCAACTACGCTCTTGCTTGCGCTAAGTGTCTTTTGGGTTGCCGCGCTATCAATAAATGCTTCTAACATTCCGTTATTATTTCTTCTCCAATCCAAACTGTCGGCTAGCTCAATTATATTTTTAGCGTGGTAGTCAATGTCCTTATCCGCTTGATAATGCTCGCCAACAACATAAATGTTACCGTCGTAGTCCACACAATAAAAGTGCGCTGAAAGTGGATTTTTTAGTCCTGGGTCAATACACACCGTGTCTTGCCACTCAAATGGAACGTCAAAGGGCTCAATTATATGTATTTCGGGATCAAACTCGCTATAAACCAAGCCGCCTCGCCCCTGAAAATGCCCATAACGCCTGGAAGATAAACTTTCTTCGGACATTCCCGAGGTGAGAAGCGCTACCTCCTCGGTGTCCAAAAAAGGGTTATCCGCCCATTCCATTTGAATATAATAAATCTCCTTATTTTCGTACTTATTGAGGTAAATCTCATCATATACCCAAGTAAGCCCTTTAAGGGGAGTCATCGTACCGAACAAATCACCCTTCTTGTCCAGCACACGCATTTTGCACTCCTCATAAATATCAAAAGGAGGCTCTTCGTCAAACCATACAAAGTCCAAACTTGCGCCCTGAAATTTTTCCCTACCCGCCTCTGCCGACTTAAAACCGATTTTGGACAAGCCGCCAAAGACATTCCTAACTACTATAGTATCAATAACACCAATCGTAGGACTGGACTTGGCTCCGCTTTGCATAACGATGTCCTCAATCCATTCGGGAGGCAAATAGTGCAAAATTTTTGCCTGGGCAACATCTCTTTGAACCTCATAGCTGACGCTTACAACCCATCCGAACACGTTCTCTTTATTGGCTCTATATGGATGAATACCTCTCGCCATCCAAACCGCTTCCACCGCTCCGCATTCTGTCTTTCCACTTCTGTTACCGCCGAAAACCCAGCGATTGCGCTTCAAACACTTATGGAAAATCATTTGCTTAAGGTGAACCTTTTCCCCATTGTTATATCGGGAAAGAGTGTCGTATTTCTTTCTGGTACGCAAAATCTCGTCGATTCTTCTTATCTTAGAAATTATTTCTTTGTCTTCCATAACACTTCCGTATGTTTTGTTTGGATTATAATCCCCTATTGCTATGCTTGTCGGCTAAAAGCGGCAAAAAACGGCAGTCAAAAAAGCGCCACCTTAAGTGACGCTCATTGTTCTTATTTAATAAAAAAAATTATTGGTAAAACTCTTTTTTTACTCGCTCTATTTCTTCTTCGGAAACTTTGGTCAAAAACCTCTCTTCTCCTAGCGCCACCACCAAAAATGTCTTTACAATTATCTCAAAATCCATAATTATTGATCTCTTTTTTATATACTCTATGTCGTAATAACTCCTCTCTTCTAACGATAAATAAGAATTCCCTTTGATTTGCGCAAGCCCACTCATCCCAGGCAAAACCTCAAATTTTTGCAGTTCCCAACCCGAATACATAGGAAGATAAATTGACATTAGCGGACGGTGCCCAATCAGGCTCATATCTCCTTTAAGAACGTTAATCAGTTGCAAAAGCTCATCTATTTTGTAACGACGAATAATTTTGCCTACCTTAGTTAAATTCTCATCGTTATTGTCAATTATCGGTCTATTGACATCAAAAGGTATATCGGTAGTTTTCATTGTGCGGAATTTATACACATAGAAAGTTTTGCCACGCTTACCTATACGTTCTTGCTTGAACACAGCTTTGCCCTTGCTGTCAATCTTTATTAT
>CAYIZR010000042.1:0-7812 GCA_964367755.1 uncultured Christensenella sp.
TCAATAACTTTAGGAAAATTTTGTTTAATGAAAATACCTTTTTGGGCTAAGTAACACAACAAAAAGCTAACATTTGGATAAATAATGCGGTAATGAAAATATCACACACCAAAAAATTACCAAATTTTTCAAAAAACATCTCGTTTAATGATAAATATGTTTTTATTTTTGTTTAGTTTAAGGATACGTCAAATAGAGAATAGTTTTCTATTTCTTCTTTCAAAACCTCTCTGTATGGCAAAAAGTCTATCTCATCAGCTATCTTTTTTGCTTTTTTTAGCATACTTAGTGTCATACAATTCAAAGTAGAAGTCCCGGATTGCTCGGTTCCTAAAAGTTCTCCGCAGCCTCTAATGTTAAAATCCTTTTCTGCCAAAGCAAAACCGTCTACGCAACTTTTCATAATATGCAAATTTTGGTTGTCTTTTTTTTCGGTATATAAAAAGCAATACGCCTTTTCTCCATTCCGCCCTATCCTGCCTCGTAATTGGTGAAGAGTGGCAAGGCCGAACCTTTCTGCTTCCATAATGACCATAATTCCTGCGTTAGGTACGTCTATTCCAACTTCTATTACTGTGGTAGAAACCAAAATTCCTATGCGCTTTTCGGCGAAATCATTTATTATTTTTTCTTTAAGTTCGGGTTTTAATTTGCCGTGAAGGGCAACTGTTTTTATCCCTTTTGCCAATGCCTCTATTTCCTTTTGAAGACTAATAACATTGTCGCTTTCTATGCCTTCACTATCGTATATTTGGGGAGCAACTACAAATGCTTGCCCGCCTTCTTTACAATAGGAAGCAATATATTCCCACATATCCGCTCTTTTTTCTTTGTTAACAAGCTTTGTAAAAACATTGCCACAAAACCGCCTTTCTATATCCAAAACCTCAACCTCCCCATAAGCAATTAGTTGCATTGACCTAGGAATAGGCGTTGCGCTTAGGGTAAGAAAGTCACAGTTTTGAGCTTTTTTTATTAGCTTAGTTCTTTGAGCCACTCCAAAGCGGTGCTGTTCGTCAGCAATCGCTATACCTAGTTTTTTGAATTCTATACCTTCGCTGATTAAGGAATGAGTCCCCACAACTATATCTATGGTTTGGTTTTTTAGCCCTTTGACAATTTCATCTTTCAAAGAAGAATTTGTACTGCCAGACAGCAAAGCAACCTTAATATTAAGCGGGTCAAACAAAGCAACTATTTTGTCATAATGCTGTTTGGCAAGAATTTCTGTAGGCGCCATAAAAGCCGCCTGAAAACCGTTTTTAATGGCAAAATAGCATGCAAAAATCGCCACAATAGTTTTTCCGCTACCCACATCTCCGCATAAAATTGCATTAAGTTTTTTCTTACCCATCATAGTTTTTTTAATACTCAAAAAAGCTTCCTCTTGGGAGGAATTAAGTTCAAAATCCATAACATTAGATAGAGGTTTTATATCTGTTTCACGATAAAAATTTATCTTTTCGATTTTTCCTTCCCTTGCAAGAGAAAACCCGCCTAGCCTGCGAACAATCATTTCCATTGCCACACGCTCTTTAAGTTTTTTCAACTCCAAACTTTCGGGGGAATGTAAATAAAAATATGCATCTTTCAAAGACATCAACTTATATTTTTGTTCAATTATTTTGGGAATTACGCTATCACAATAACAAAATGGCAAAGCGTTTTTTACCAAAGCGCGATAAGTTCCCTGTGGTATTATTCCTTTTGTGCTGTAAATGGGCAGAATGCCGCAAAATTTGGTTACTTCTCCTTTTTTTTCAAAAGCGGGATTATTCATTTCCACAACCAAGCCGTTAATTTTTACTTTGCCGTAAAAAGTGTAAACTTCGCCTATCTCCAAAGTTTTTGAAGGATAAGAACTATTATACCAATTTAGTTTTACCAAAAAATCGCCGCACTTGCCTTCGGCTCGAAAAATACTACTAACTTTGCCTTTGTATGGTTTAGTTTTGGAAATAATAAAAATATCTAATAAACAATAATCTCCATCAATGGCAGAGCCTAGCGGAGTTACTTTGTCAAGATCTATATAAGAGCGAGGCAACCGCTTAATAAGATCTTGAACGCAAAAAATGTCAAGTGACTTTAGCTTTGCCTCTATTGCGCTGCCCACTCCTTTAATATCAGAGAGGTTTGCAAAATTCATTATTCTAAACTTAACAGGTAGTAATAATGTGGCTGTCCGCCCTCTACTACCATAACGTCGCTATCAGGAAACTTCTCTTGGATTTTTTCTCTCAATTTTTCTGCCTGTTCTGTCTTTATATCGATGCCATAATACATCGTAATAACGCAAATTACATCCTTATCTTTTTTTGCAAGAGAATCCAATACAACGTCATCAACTTTCTTTCCTTGGGCTACAATATTTTTTTCCAGAGCAATTATATCTCCATTATGCAAATTAAAACCGTCAAGCTCGGTATCTCTTACCGCATGAGTTACTTGTATGCACGTAATAGCCTTAGCTGCGCTTGCCATCTTGCTCTTGACGCTTTCAATTTCCCCATCAGGATCATAAGCCATAGCGGCGGCAACGCCTTCAGGTGCGTTATATGTAGCTATTACTACCAAATTGCACTCAACAAGCTTTTGCGCCTGCTCGCAAGCAAGGATAATATTTTTGTTATTAGGCAAGACAAAAACATTGTTTGCATTTATATCATTGATAAATTTTACTATATCGTCCACACTTGGATTCATAGTTTGTCCGCCCTCAAGCACTTTATCGGCGCCTAGCTCTAAAAATATGTTCCTGAACCCTTCGCCCGAACTTATGGCAAGCATACCTGTCTCTTTACGCTCTTTCTTTTTGTTAGCTTGCAGCTGTCTGTTCTGCTCAAGCATATTTTCTATCTTAGGTAAATTAAGTTCGCCTATAGCCAATGCGTATCCCAAAGCCTTGTTCGGTACATTGGTATGGACGTGGACTTTAACCATTTGCAAATCGCCAACAACTAGTACACAATCGCCAATTTTGCTCAAATTGTCTCTTAATCTATCAATATCCGCCATAGTTGTGATAGGTTTTAGGTTAATAATAAAAAATTCTGTACAATAAGCAAACTGAATATTTTCTAAATCGTGCTCATCCAATTCAAAATCAACGGTTTTTACATCCTTAACATCTTCCACAAAAGGTATCATCTCTATTCCTGCAAGTATATTGTACATACCAATTAGAATAAACATCAAACCTTGTCCGCCACTGTCGACCACGCCGGCTTTGGCAAGTACAGGAAGAAGACGAGGAGTGTCTTTTAATGTATCCTCGCCTTTTTGCAATATTTTAGTAAAAAAGTCAAGAAAATCCGAAGTTCTTCCGGCTGTCTTAACCGCAAATTCTCCAATTACCCTAATAACGGTAAGGATTGTACCTTCTTTAGGCTGAGTAACGGCATCATATGCCTTGTTGCTTCCAGCCATCAACGCTTTTGCAAATATTTTTGTATTTATGGAAGAAACGTCACTCAAAACTTCGCTCATCCCGCGGAATATCTGACTTAAAATAACACCGCTGTTTCCTCTTGCTCCCTTTAGGGCGCCTTTGGCAATACTTTGAACGGTTTCTTTTACTGATTTGCCGTTAACCGAGTCCATTTCCTTTATGGTGGCCGTCATAGTTAGCCCCATGTTTGTACCGGTATCACCGTCAGGCACAGGAAAAACATTCAACTGGTCAACATAATCTTTATTCAGCATTAAGTTTTGATATCCACCTCTAAACATTTCTTTTAGCTGTGTATAATCTATATTTATCATTTATTTCCTCACAATATTATTAGCGTCGGCAGTATTATAGTTTCATTCCCACGACGTGCACGTTTACTGTTTTAACTCGCATACCAGTAAACATCTCAACGTGGTAAATAACCGACGATTTCAGACTTTGAACTACAGCATCGACATTAACTCCGCTTACCACCAAAACATACAAATCTATAAAGATTCTGTTATCTTCGGTAAGAAGCTTTACACCTTTTGCAATAGGCTCCCTATTAAAAATCATAAGGACACTGTCGCTCAAGCGGCGGCTTACAAGCTCGGCAATACCGTAGCATTCGCGGGCTACTTTACTTACTACCATTGCGACGGCGTCGTCAGCTATGGAAATATTGCCATAAATGTTCGAAGTGTGTAAAGCCATTGTTCTCCTAGTTAGTAATATATTCTTTCAAATATTTTAATAATAGTATAGATAGACCTAAAATGCAAGTATTTTCGAAAAATTATAAAAAAACAATTGCCAAAGTAAAAATATAATAGTATAATAACATAGTCAAAATGTAGGAGGTATACAATGAGTAGAGTATGTAGCGTATGTGGAAAAGGTCAAATGACCGGCAATAAGGTCAGCCACAGTAATAGAAAAAGTCCCAGAAGCTGGGGAGCTAACATTCATAAAGTAAGAGTAACAAGCGAAAACGGCGCTGTTTCTTCTCAATATATTTGCACCCGTTGCATGAGAACGGCCAAAAAAGAAGCATAATTTTATATTATACGATAAAAAAGATTACACCTGGTTACAGGTGTAATTTTTTATGTGTTTTTTCTTTATTTTTATTGAAAACAATGCTCATTACCAATACTATTTATACAAAAATAAATATGGCTAAGCTATAATTATTTTACTTTTTTTGTTTACTTTGATAGTCCTTTATCGCTTCGGCAATAGCCTCTTCGGCAAGCACTGAACAGTGTATTTTTTGGGGTGGCAAACCTTCTAGTTCCTCTACAACATCAGCATTAGTAATCTTTAGCGCCTCTTCAATGGTTTTACCTTTTATCATCTCTGTAGCTGTATCGCTGCTAGCAATAGCCGCCGCGCAACCAAAAGTTTTGAACTTGGCATCAACTATAACGTTATCCTCTATCTTTAAAGATACTTGCATTATATCTCCGCAACTTGCGTTTCCCACGGTGCCTACACCACTAGCGTTTTCTATATCGCCCACATTCTTCGGATTTGCAAATACCGACACTACCTTTTTGTTATACATACATCTTTTCTCCTTTGATTTCTTTGAACAGTGGCGACCAACTGCGGAGCTTTTCTACCTGCTCTTTTAGACAGTCAACCACATAATCTACTTCTTCCATTGTATTATCCTTGCCAAAACTAAACCGTATGGAGCTATGCGCCTCTTCAATCTTCGCTCCTGTAGCAAGAATTACGTATGAGGGTTCCAAACTGCCCGAACTGCAGGCAGAACCGCTGCTAACGGCTATTCCCTTAAGGTCTAGCGTCATCAAAATTGACTCGCCTTCAATAAAATCAAAGCTAAAATTAGCATTGCTTACCAACCTGTTTTGCATACCTCCGTTCAGTCTAACAAAAGGAATCTCTTTTTTTACCCTCTCCACAAAATAATCGCGCATTTCCTTTATTTTTGCATTATTATCTTCCATATCGCGAATACTGATTTCCAAAGCCTTAGCCATACCTACTATACTAGGCGTGTTGGTTGTTCCTGCGCGATAACCTCTTTCTTGATGACCGCCAACAATTAGCTTATCTATTATAACGCCACTTCTTATATATAATATCCCTATGCCTTTCGGCCCATGGAATTTGTGAGCAGAAAAGCTTAACATATCTATATTGTCTCGCTTTACGTCAACCTTTATGCTGCCCATTGCCTGAACGGCATCAGTGTGAAACAGTATTCCCTCCTCCCTGCAAAACTCTCCTATTTTGGCGATAGGCTCGATAGCGCCCATTTCGTTGTTGGCATACATAACCGAAACTAAAATTGTTTCGTCAGTAACTGCCTTTTTTATATCCTCAAGACTTACTATTCCTTCATCATTTACCCCTACATAAGTAAGAGTAAAGCCCTCTTTCTCAAGCTCTTGGAAAGTAGTCATTACCGCTGGATGTTCAATTACGGTAGTTATTATATGCTTACCCATTTTTTTGTTGGCGTAAGCTGCACCTTTAAGCGCCCAATTGTCGCTTTCTGTACCTCCGCTGGTAAAATAAATTTCACTAGGCTTTGCGTTAATTGCATTAGCAATAGAGGCCCTCGCCTCGTCAACCGCCGCCAAACTTTCTCTACCGAAAGTGTGCAAGCTAGAAGCGTTGCCATAAATATTATCAAAATACGGCATCATTGCGCTTATTACTTCTTTATCCATAGCGGTAGTCGCGGAATTATCCAAATATACTTTCATTTTATTCATCTCTCTTTCGTTTTTGTATCCCTAGATACAAATAACCCTATATATTATTTTTTACAAACTCTATTATTTTATCTTTTGTTTTCATCCCTACAAATCTATCTTTAATTTTTCCGTCGACAAGCAAAACTACGTCAGGGACAAAATTTATTTTATATTCATTACTCAAAGCTTCTTCTGCATCACAATCTAACTCATATAAACTTACGTTAAGTTCTTTTAGTTCTTTTTCTGCCTTAATTAAGAACGGATGCAACATTTTGCAAACTCCACACCATTCGGTATAAAAATCCACAAGAGCAATGCCTTTTGATGTCTTTTCTGCAAAATTACTACTGTTTAGCTTTTCCATTTTGTTTTTCTCCCTATAAAAAGAACTTTGTTAGTTCGGATAATTTTATTTCAGCATTTTCCTTGCTGAGCATATTTTTTAGCACTGCCTTATCCTCGGCAACTTCGTTTTCACCTAGTACCAAAACATATTTTACACCCGCTTTATCTGCGTATTTTAATTGCGCCTTCAAGCTTTTACCCATAAGATCGGTTATAGCAGCTACGTTGTTTTTTCTTAAGCAATCTACCAATTCTACAGCTTTAGTATACTGCGGTTCCCCAAGTGGTGCTATATATATTTGGGCAGTGTTATCCTCTCCTAAGCTTAAATTTGCTGATTCCATCACCATTATGAGTCTTTCAAGACCCATTCCAAAACCAACGGCAGGCACACTTTTGCCCCCAATCTCTTCAACTAGGTTGTTATACCTTCCTCCACCGCAAACAGTCCCTTGACTGCCTATTGCCGTGGATACGAATTCAAACACCGTCCTTGTATAATAGTCTAGCCCCCTTACTATGCGAGGATTTATTTCGTATTCTATTTTTACGCAAGAAAGCAGGCTACACACCTTATCGAGATGCTCTTTGCAATCGTCACAAAGATAATCTAGCACAATCGGGGCATCTTTGCCTATACTTGCACAGCTTTCCACCTTGCAATCAAGTAGCCTTAACGGATTCTTCTCTAACCGTTCAACACAAGTAGGACAAATATCCTTTATATGTTCACCATAGTATTTTTTAAGAGCCTCGCTATAGTTATTGCGACACTTAGGACAGCCTATGCTGTTTATATATAATTTAACCTCGGTAATTTTTAGTCGGTCAAAAAGATTTTTTACCAAAGAAATGACTTCTACGTCCGCAATAGGTGACTGACTTCCAAAAAGTTCCACTCCGAATTGGTGATGCTCGCGCAGTCTACCCGATTGTGGCTTTTCATATCGGAAAACAGGGGTAATATAATACATTTTTATTGGCAGCGCCATATTGCTATCCAATCCGTTTTCTATAAAACTTCTGGCAACGCCGGCAGTTCCTTCGGGCTTTAACGTCATACTTCTGCCGCCTTTATCGATAAAGGTATACATCTCCTTATTAACTATATCAGTAGTGTCCCCTACTCCACGCAAAAATAACTCTGTATTTTCAAAAACTGGCGTACGGATTTCTTTATAGCCAAAATATTGAGCGACCTCTCTAGCGGCATTTTCCAAATAATGCCATTTGTAACTTTCAAAAGGCAATACGTCTTTTGTTCCCTTAGGTATATTTATCATTTATTTCCTCTAC
>CAYIZR010000043.1:0-5689 GCA_964367755.1 uncultured Christensenella sp.
TCCTATTACATCTTATGTAGAGGAAAAAAACAATGTTCTTTATAGATGTTTGGCAAAACCGCCGAATTTATACCGTATAATTGGGAAAATGTTTTACTTTTGCATAAATTAGTTATATAATATTAAATAACTATTTAATTGAGGTGAACCAATGAAAGAAAAATATTATATTACTACTCCTATTTATTATCCAAGCGGTAAGTGGCATATAGGCACTTGTTATACAACAGTAGTTTGCGACGCTTTGGCGCGTTTTAAGAGGATGTGTAATTATGATGTATTTTATCTTACCGGCACCGACGAACATGGACAAAAAATAGAAAAGGTAGCGAAAGAACACAACGTTTCGCCCAAAGCTTTTGTGGACAAACAGGTGGCAACGCTCATTGATTTGTGGAAAACATTAGAAATTTCTTATGATAAATTTATCAGAACCACCGATAAAGAGCACGAAGAATGTGTGCAAAAGATATTTACCAAACTTTACGAAAAGGGCGATATTTATAAGAGCGAGTATGAAGGCTGGTACTGTACCCCTTGCGAGAGTTTTTGGACAAAAACACAGCTTGTCGATGGCAAATGTCCAGATTGTGGCAGAGAGGTAGAGCTTACTAAAGAAAGCAGTTATTTTTTCCGCCTAAGTAAGTATCAAGATAGACTAATTGAGCTTATCGAAAATAATCCCGAATTTTTGCAACCAAAAAGTCGTCAAAATGAGATGCTTAATAACTTTCTTAAGGCGGGATTACAAGATTTGGCGGTGTCAAGAACATCATTTAAGTGGGGCATACCCGTGCCTTTTGACCCCGAGCACGTAATATACGTGTGGGTGGATGCCCTTAGTAATTATATTACCGCGCTAGGATATCTTAGCGATGATGATAGTTTGTTTAAGAGATATTGGCCGGCAAACGTGCATATGATGGGTAAAGAAATCGTACGTTTCCACTCCATAATTTGGCCGGCGCTACTTATGGCGTTGGACGTGCCTGTTCCCGAAAAGGTATATGGACACGGTTGGCTTTTACTTGGCAGTGAAAAAATAAGCAAGTCCAAAGGAAACGTAATTGACCCTGTTGTGTTAAGCGAGCGTTACGGCGTTGATGCGGTAAGGTATTATTTACTACGAGAAGTTCCTTTTGGTTCGGACGGAGTTTTTGCCAATGGCGCTTTTCTTGGAAGAATAAACAGCGATTTGTGTAACAATTTAGGCAACTTATTGTCCAGAACTACAGCTATGGTCAATCAGTATTTTGGAGGGATATTACCAGTTACAAGGGAGGAAACTTCTTTTGATGCCGAACTTGAAGAGGCTATTAACGGTCTTTTTGATAAAGTTGAGGACAATATGGACAAGCTACTTGTTCCCGAAGCCTTGACAGAAATATTTGCAGTTGCTGACAGGGCCAATAAATATATTGACGAAACAACCCCTTGGATTTTGGCAAAAGACGAAACAAAGCGTAATATGCTTGGTGGTGTTTTGTATCACCTTATCGAGGCTTTGCGAGTAGTAGGAAGCGTTTTGATGGCGTTTATTCCATCCACGGCAAGCAAAATTTTGTCGGATATTGGAGCGGGGAAAGTTATTAAGTTGAAGGATGCAATGAAGTACGGCGTAATGAAGGGAGGAGAAAAAGTAACCAAATCCGAGGCAATTTTTAAGAGAATTAACATAAATAAAGAGCTTGAAGAAATGGAAAAACTGGCATTAGAACTAAGCGAAGGCAAAAATGAAACGAAAAAGGAAGAGCCGAAAGCTAAAGAGGACAAAAAAATAGAGGGAAAAATGGAAGAAGTAAAGGAAATTGGTATAGAGGATTTTGCAAAAATTCAACTAAAAGTGGGTAAAATTATTAAAGCTGAAAAAGTGGAAAAAAGCAAAAAATTATTACATTTTTCGGTAGATACCGGGGATAAAATAAGAAGTATAGTAAGCGGCGTTGCCAAATATTATACACCAGAAGAGATGTTAGGTAAGGAAGTTATAGTTGTTACCAACCTAAAATCTGCAACGCTTGGGGGCGTTTTGAGTGAAGGAATGATTCTTTTTGGGGAAAACAACGAAATAGTAACTACAATAGAGCCTAGCAAGCCACTAGGCGCAGGAAGCATAGTTAATTAATATTTGTATTGACAGTATAGTAATAATAATTATATAATATTATATGGAGTATAAATAAAAAAAGGAGCTGCTATGAGTAAAATTAACCTGAATGATAAGTTATCAAAAAAAAGCTCAGCTATTGTTCTTGTTTGTATTTTGGTATTTATTTTGATTGCCATGATTGCCATTGCAGCGGGACATACTGCCTATTTAAGTAATCAAAAAGCTCAAATCACCAATGTTTCTAGTTTTCGACTAATAAACCCACAAATGATGGTTTTTGTTTATCCCGACGGTGATACTTCGGTTGATATTGATAAAATAGTAGAAGTAAACAAAAAAGCTACTTTTTCTTTGGTAAAAATTATTGATGAGGACGGCACGATTTCTCCTCCGCAGTCTAGCGTTATCAGCGTTAGCGAAAAACCTACAAGAGATGTTATCGTGAGAGTTAAGAGTCCGAGTAAAACCAAAACAGTGGATTATCGTATTACTTTGGTGTCAAAGGCATTGTCTGGCAATGTAATAAACGCCCAGATAGGCGATGCTCTTTTGAACGGAGAAATTCTTTCCAATTACAGCGGATTAAATGACGTTGTTTTGCCCAATCCAACAAAGACATACATTTCCCCCGAGGGAGATGAGCTTGATTATACATTTTTGGGCTGGTACACAAGTCCTGACTATCAAGAGGGAACCGAGATTTCCGAAATAAAGGCAGGGTCTAGCGGAGAGATTAGTTTATATCCAAAGTTTGCCCCGCCTGTTCCTTATAGAGATGCAAAAGACGGTTTTGTTTATGTTGCTTTTGGTAGTTATCCTCAAGCAAAGGTAAACGATTATAATTTGCTTAAGACAATCAGGGCAAGCGCGGCATACATAGCGGCAGGCAATAATACCAAGTTTAGCTACGCCGGTCAAGATTATTATAAGTTTAAGCCAAATAATCAACCTAACCTTGCAGAAAACGGTTATAGTTCCAGCTCTTATTACGTATTCAAAATGGAGCCTGTTTGGTGGAGAGTTTTAGCGGTAAAAAATGCTGCTGTCACAAACGGTACTGTATATACGTTGCTTTCAAGAAATATCTTGTCTTGTAGCGCTTTTAATACCGATGACGATGGTTGGGTGGAAAAGCAATATACAAAATATGCAAGTCAGTTAGATGGTGACCTTACTTCCTTTATAAGGCGATATTTTGACCCTGATACTATTTATAAGGAATCCTCCCTTAGGAGCAAAATTATTAACGTATATAATACTTTGACAACGGGCATAGATACCTCCAATGTACGTTCGCGTACCTTTACCGCATATACAAGCGCAATAACTTCCAGCACAGAGAATTATACTGACAAAGCTTATGCTCTTAACTATAGCGAAATGTTAAAAACAAATTTTGGATTTGATGCTGTTTGGGAAGAAACCGATACAGCAAGGCAAGCTTCTGCTACTGATTTTGCTATGGCGAACGGAGTTTATGTATCAAATAATAAGGCATATATGGGCAAAGGAAGTTGGTGGCTAAGGGGTTCGGGGACGACCTATAATTATAACGACAAAAAAATAGCTTACGTAAAATACACGGGCAAATTACATTCTTATACGGCGGCAAGTTTTTCTCTAAGAAGTGGAGTAAGACCTACCATTGACGTTACAAGTTGGTTTGCACTGGCAGCATAGAATTAAGGAGAGTTTATGGCAAAATTTAACGGATTTGGCGGCGGCGGCTTTGGCGGCGGTAACAATATGCAACAGCTAATGAAGCAGGCTCAAAAAATGCAGCAGGATATGGCTGCTGCGCAAGAAGAACTTGCAGACACAGAGGTCGTGGCAACGGCAGCAGGCGGAATGGTAGAGGTAGTTATGTCTTGTGACAGAAAACTAAGCTCAGTAAAAATCAAACCTGAAGCGGTTGACCCTGATGATATAGAAATGTTAGAAGATATGATAGTTGCAGGCATCAATGAGGCGCTCAAGTTAGTTGAAGAAGAAAACGAAAGAGTAATGGGCCCACTTACCGGCGGACTCGGGGGACTGGTATAATTAGATGCAATTAGAGAGTATGGCACGGCTTATTGCTTGTTTTAAGAGCCTCCCTGGAGTTGGATTAAAAACAGCTACTAGATATGCATACAGCATAATAGAAAAAGATGAGGTTTTTGCTCAAGAGTTTAGTCTAGCTATTACTAATGCCAAAAATAACGTCAAGTTTTGTTCTGTTTGTGGGAACTATACCGAAGACGATACTTGCGAGATATGCAACTCAAGAAATAAAGAAACAATATGCGTCGTTGCCCAGCCTAAGGATATTACTCCTTTTGAGAAGCTTGGTAATTTTAAGGGCGTTTACCACGTTTTACACGGTGTTATTGATTTCCAAAAAGGCATTGGTGTAGAGGATATAAGGATAAAAGAACTTATGTCAAGGCTAAGCGGAGTAAAAGAAGTAATTATCGCTACCAATCCTGATATAGGAGGGGAACTAACGGCATCTTATCTTGCCAATCAAATTAAGCCGCTTGGCATTAAAGTTAGCCGACTTGCTTACGGAATATCGGTGGGAAGCGAAATAGAATATGCCGATGAGCTTACTTTGCAAAGAGCTTTGGCAGACAGAAAACAGCTATAACTTCATCGGTTTAGAATTACTATCAAAATATTCATACCGGTTAGGACAATATACCAGATAACTAAAGGCAAAACGAAAAAACACAAATAAGGGGTGTGTTTTATCGCAAGGTACATTATGTACATCAAGTCAGATAAGAGAATTATGAGGATAATTAAAGCGGCAATAGTATTTTGCATTTGGAAAAAAACGTAGCACCATAGGCTGTTGGCTATGAGTATTACTGCAATTGACCAAATGCGTTTTTGTAAATTTTTTACTATCAAGAACTCACCTATTATTACAGAAATAATCAGATAGCACAACAGCCACAAAAACGAGTGTAATTTTTCGCTTATGGGAGGTTTTATCATCGTTGCGTACCATTCGGTGTTAGGTGTCATAAACAGCGCGTTAATAGCTCCAAAGACAAGCACAACACTAATGCCTGCGGCAAGACTTACTGCGCGTAAATAGTTTTTCATATTAAATTATATAGATTATTATAAAGAATTATTTGTACAAGGGAGGAATAATATGAGGAAAGTTTTTTGTATGATTGTGTTTGCTATTGTTATGCTACTAGTTTTTTGCGGTTGCGGAGAAGAAGACGTTACCCAAAGTCAGTCGGATTTGACTTATGCGCGTATTTACCGAGAGGCGGCAGTCTTGGGATATGAAGGCACTCTGGAAGAATTTTTGTCCCTTGTTAAGGGGGGCGATGGCAATGGTATATCTAATATCAAGATAGATAACAATGGTTATTTGATTGTAAAATATACTAAAGATGAACAGGAGCTAAATTTAGGAAAGATAAAAGGTAGTGATGGAATAAGTATCATTAAGGCAACAATCAATGAAGAAGGTGAGTTACTGATTACTATGACCAACAATCTTGACGGTCCAGTAAATTTAGGCAAGGTTGTCGGTGAAAAAGGATTGGACGGCAATGACGGTAAGGACGGCAAGGA
>CAYIZR010000043.1:5789-7714 GCA_964367755.1 uncultured Christensenella sp.
GCAAGGTTGTCGGTGAAAAAGGATTGGACGGCAATGACGGTAAGGACGGCAAGGATGGCAAGGACGGGAAAGACGGAACTAACGGAATCAATGGCATAGATGGAATCAATGGCATAGATGGAATCAATGGTATAGATGGAATCAATGGTATAGACGGAAATGACGGTATGTCGGCATACGAAATATATAAGAAGTATTATCCTAATTATAATAAGACCGAAAAAGAATGGATTTTAGATTTTATAAAAGGGGATTTAATTAACAAATATAATGTTACTTTCCATTATTACTTAGGCAAGGAACAGCAAACGGTGGTAGTTAATGAAGCCGACACAGTAATTGAGCCTATAGAAGAAGACATTTTTAGAGAGGGTTATGACTTTGTTTGTTGGAAGGTAGGAAGCGAGCAAGGTGAAGAGTATGACTTTGACAGCCTAGTGGAAAGCAATCTTGAATTATACGCGGTCTATTCCCAAATGCAACCTGATTATGTAAATAAAGAACTTTTAGGAACAGAGTACATTGATACAAACAATTTTTATACTTGTGGGCTTTCCTGTGATATGAATACAATAGGGTTTCAAGCAACTGACGGAAATGTGGAATACGAAATAAGGTATTATGAAGACTACGGTAATAATATATATGCTAGCGGGTCAAAGGTGTTTTCTTCTATGGATAATGAACTAATTATTGATTTGTCATATGTGCAAAATTCTCTTGACTTAATGTATATTACTATTTTTTATCAAAATGCAAGCGGACGACTTTTGGTATATCCAATGCAATAAATTGTAACTTATTTGATATAAATAAAAAGGCTGCCTTTATCAAAAAGACAGCCTTAGTTTTTATTAAGTAAAAATAGTTATTAGTTAAATGCTTTTCCGTTACAGCCAAGAACGTTAATCAATTTGTGACGTACAATTTCTGTAACTGCGCTTCTTGCAGGCCCTAGATATTGACGAGGGTCAAAGTGTGAGGGGTTGTCCTTAAAGTATTTGCGGACTGTTGCGGTAACTGCCATACGTATGTCGGAATCAATGTTGATTTTGCATACTGCCATAGTTGCGGCCTTGCGTAGCATATCTTCGGGAACGCCTTTTGCGCCGGGCATATTTCCGCCGTATTCATTAATCTGTTCTACCAAGTATTGAGGCACGCTGCTTGCTCCGTGCAAAACAATGGGGAATTCTGGTAAGCGTTTTGCAATTTCTTCTAATATATCAAAGCGTAATTTGGCTTCGCCTTTGAATTTGAATGCGCCGTGGCTTGTTCCTATTGCGACAGCCAAGCTGTCAACGCCTGTGCGTGTAACAAACTCTTGAACTTGGTCAGGGTCGGTATAGCTAGAATCCTTTGCGCTAACATTGATGGCATCTTCAATTCCTGCAAGTCTGCCAAGCTCAGCTTCAACAACTACTCCGTGGTCGTGAGCGTATTGAACAACGTTTTTGGTTATTTTGATGTTCTCTTCCAAGCTGTGGTGAGAAGCGTCTATCATTACCGAAGTAAAGCCGTTATCTACGCAGTCCTTACATAGTTCGAAAGTATCGCCGTGATCTAAATGTAAACAAATGGGTAAGCCGCTTTCTTCAAGAGCTGCTTCAACCATTTTTTTGAGATATATTGTGTTGGCGTATTTTCTTGCGCCGCTGGAAACTTGCAATATAAGGGGAGCTTGTTCGAGCTTTGCTGCTTCTACAACACCCTGAATAATTTCCATATTATTGACGTTAAACGCGCCTATTGCGTATCCTCCGTCATAAGCCTTTTTAAACATTTCTTTACTTGTAACAAGTGGCATAGTAGTCCTCCTGAATTGTTAATAAACACATTATACAACCTTTTTACAATTAAATCTAGTCTAATGGATAAAAATTTTGACTTCTTGCCAATAATTTTATATAATCGTAGTTATGATA
>CAYIZR010000044.1:0-1075 GCA_964367755.1 uncultured Christensenella sp.
GTTAGCAAAGTCCTCACTGGTTAGGGCGTTTCCTTTGGATTTGGTAAATATGTTTTGTGAAACAATTTTCATATCCGGTACCAACTCGGCTCCGCGTGTGTTGGGCTTAAAGGTTCTTGTGCCGTCAGACAAATTTTCATGTCTTATATAGACTACGTGAATGTCGCTTTTTACCGCCCAATCAATGGCTTTGTTGATATTGCCGATTATTTCCTTATAATTTTTGGTAATATCGTTTTGAATATCGATTATTACTAACGCTTTGTTTTGCATAATGCCCCCCGTAGTGTTATTCTGCTAATTTATTATAGCAAGGAAAGGCTTTATAATCAGTTAAAAGCGTCTATAATTTTGCCATTGTGACTTAATGTTTGTAAAATAAAGATTACTTTTTTAGGAGCTCTATTACGGGTGCAAGATTGTCTATCGATACGAAGTTTTTGCCTTTTACAATATCCAGTGTGAGCTTTTCATTTTCGGTAATTTCACTTTCTGATTTAGCGGATAATTTAGTAAGCATACTTTTGGAAATTGATTCTATTATTTTGCGATACATTCCGCTTAGTTTATCGATATCATAACCCCCGAGCAAAAGAAAAAATTTGTCTAGAGGTACTTTATTCTGATTACCTATGCGTGCGGTATCCTTTTCGGTAGGAGGTGTCGAGCCGACTCCGCAGACAGCTTTGAGATTGTAGCGTTTGGCTTTTTTTAAGCCTTTTACAAAGCCTGCCATTAGCCAGCCCATATAAACGATTTCGTCGTTTTGGGAAAGTACATTTTTGGCATCGCCGATAGTGTAAGACGGTATGCCGATTTCTTGTGAAAGTAATTCTGCATATTCTTTGGTATGTCCCGCTTTTGATGTGTATACTATTGCTTTAATCATAATTATCCCCCTATTTATTGTTTATGATAGTACATATACTTCTGCATAAATATTATAATAATTATAGCACAGGATAAAAATAAAATGTTAATTTTTGCGGAAAATTTTTTTGATACAAATGTAAAGCATTGCTAAAATGATTACGAAAATAAGTTAGATTAAATCCCACATATAACATCGTCATAT
>CAYIZR010000044.1:1175-7668 GCA_964367755.1 uncultured Christensenella sp.
AAGAAAGACAGCCGAATGGCTGTCTTTTTTATCTGTGGCGGAGAGAGTGGGATTTCCTCGCACTCTCGCTTCGCTCGCCGACAGGCCGGGGCGGTATGATAACACACTGTGTTGTCAATGTTTCCGCCCGTTCAAATCCCACATATAACATCGTCATATAAGAAAGACAGCCGAATGGCTGTCTTTTTTATCTGTGGCGGAGAGAGTGGGATTTGAACCCACGGTACCCTTTTGAGGTACACACGATTTCCAATCGTGCTCCTTCGACCCCTCGGACATCTCTCCAATTACTAAAACTTATTTTTTTGACGTCGTTTATTATATATCAAATTTTGTAATTTTGCAATTGTTTGTTGACAGTTAGTTAATATTTTATATTGCTTTGGTCGATTTATTGTTTAATCAAAGAAGAAGCCGCCAGAAATAATTCTTGCGGCTCTTCTCAAATTTGAGGGAACAAAATGAATCATATTATTTTTGTCCGATTACCTTTTGGGCGAATAACTCTGCAATGTTATTTTTTTTGCCCTGTAAGGAACGGACTACCGTTGCTGTATGTCTATATTATGGGGCATGAATATTAAAATAGTATTAAACTTTTGGGAGTTTTTCAAAAGAAAAATTTCCTTGCAATTATATCTATTATAAAGTATAATTATCATATCTATGGTATACGGAGATTTTCGAAAATTGAATAAAAAAAAGCTAGCGGTATTGTTAATACTGGCACTTTGCATTGTGCTGCTCATTAGCGGTTGCAACAAAGATTATGTAGTTGTTACTTTTGTTGTGGACGGTGTTGAGGAGTATTCTTTTTTTGTGGACAAAGGAAGCTATCTTGAAGAAATACCCGACGTTCCTATAAAGGAAGGTATGACAGGTACTTGGAGCGTTACCGATTTTGACGAAATTAATGAGGATTTGCGAGTGTTCGCAGTTTATAATAGCGACAGCTACACAATTACCTTTTTGGCAGAGGGCGAGGTTTTTCGCACATATACTATAAACAAAAAGAACTCTTTGTCCGAAATACCCGAAGTTCCCGCAAAAAGCGGTTACTTTGGAGTTTGGAATATCACTGATTTTTCTTCGGTAAGGCAAAACATCACGGTAAATGCTGTATATACCCTTACGCAGTACGCTGTTAAGTTTTTTGTGGGGGAAGAAGAATTTACCACATCTTATGTTGACCAAAGCGGAAATATTAGCAACGTGCCGCAGGTGCCTGATTATCCAGGGGAAAATTATTCGGGTAAGTGGAGAATAAATAAAGGCACGGAGGAAATTCCTGTTTGGGAAGACCCGAGCTTTACTGGGATAAAAGAAGATATTGAATTATATGCCTACTACTTTATTACCATTGATTTGCAAAACAGCTACGCAACCGAAACACAAAAGACACTAGCGCTAAATAACAACGTTGCTACAACTGATTTGGACAGTGGCGCCAAAGGTGAAGCGTATGACTTTATTGGATGGTATTCTGACGCGCAGTTCCGAGAGAAAATAGATTTTCCTTATAGCTTTGACGCTAATCAAACAATATACGCAAGATGGGTAAGCAACATTAAGTCCGAAGGCTTTACCTTTGAAGGAAATACCGTAACAGGCTACGAGGGTAGCGAAGAACAAATAATACTCCCATACAAAGACGGTGAAAACTTTATTACTGAAATTGCCGATAACGCTTTTAATGGACTTAATATAACAAAAATTACTTTGCCATCCACCCTAAAAGTGGTGGGAAATAATAGTTTTAGTAGTTGCGTTAGTTTGGAAGAAATTGCTTTTGCCGACGAAAACAATATAGAAACTATTGGTAGCAGCGCATTTAATGGATGTGTAAGTTTAACTTCCTTTGAGTTTTCTCCATACTCTAGCATAATTGGCGACAATGTTTTTTATGGTTGCTTGGCACTTAGTGAGTTGGTAAATATGGCTCAGAGCAGTATTACTTCTATCGGAAGTAGCGCTTTTTATAATTGTGACTTAGTGACAGAATTTGTTCTGCCGTCTACTTTGACAGAAATTAAGGCAAGCGCCTTTGAAAATGCGTCTTTTGCGGAATTTAGCTTTGTGGATACTTCGTTTTTGACATCAATAGGGCAAAATGCCTTCAAAAACTGTATTAGGCTATTAAGTCTTACCGCGCCTAACTTAACAGAAATAGGAGAAGGAGCTTTTGCCGGTTGTAGAAGCCTAATTAAGGTTCCCATGCTTAGCAATCAATACCTTTACAAACTGTTTGCCACCGATACCGATAACACTTTGTCGATGTTTTATGAAGTTAGTCATATTATTGATGAAGAAATTTATTTTGTGCCAACTTCGCTACGTAGCGTAAATATTATTGGCGCGAAGAACCTTTTGGGCGTGGAAACGCTTATTTCTTATGCTTTTTACAATTGTTATACCATTAAAGAAATCAGTTTTTCGGGTGAATTAAACACCATAGAGAGTTTTGTTTTCTATTTAGATAATGAGGAGACGGCAACGGGCAATATCAATTTAGTTTTGCCGGTAGGCTTGAAAAAAATAAACGATAGCGCATTTTTTAGCAGAAACGATATTGCTTCAATAGGGCTACCTATTACGTTAGAATCTATAGGAGAGAGAGCGTTTTATGAGATTAGCGACCTGAGTATTGTCACTATCCCTTCAAACAGCGCCTTAAATAGTGTAGGCAAAGAGGCATTTGCAGGTACACAATGGTGCGAAAACTCTTCTAGTTTGGTCAGTTTGGGCAGAATAGTAATTGGTATGTTCGGCAATTATGCGCAAAATACTGAGACATTAACCGCTGAGCATTTTGTGGGCAAAGATACCATTGCGCCATATGCATTTTTTGAGCAATCAAAACTAAAAAATGTTATTCTAGGCGACAACATTTTGAAAGTTGGCGAATATGCGTTCGCATCCTGCGCAAATCTAATTAGTTTGGAGATTTCTCCCAAAACAACCATTATTGGGCAAAATATTTTGTCGGGGTGTCGGTCGTTTGTAAAACTTACCGTGGGCGAAAGTGTTGACATAAAAGAGCTTTTTGGTAAAGAGAGTTATTTAGGAAGCTTTAAGATGGGAGAGTATTATCTTCCAACCACTTGGAATAATTTATCCATAACTTTGGACAATGAACAACAAACGGTAATAAAAGCCGATATATTTACCGATTATAGCAATCTTAAAGAAATAACGGTGGGAGAAGGTTTTGTTGCAGTCGAGGACGGCGCTTTTAGTAACAATTTGAATCTGGTAAAAGTTAATTTTCCATCAACAGTTATGGAAATAGGAGCGGTAAGATATAGCGAAGAGGAGATAGAGATTGCTAACGAGGGTGTTTTTTATAATAGTCCACTGTTACAAACTCTTACTTTTCCGCAAAATTCGCAATTAAAGTATATAAGGGAGAAAGCCTTTATAGATACCGCATTAAATACCTTTACTGTAGCGGGGAGTGTTCTTCTTATCGAAGAATATGCGTTTAGTAACACCAAACTGGAGTCCTTGTACTTTAATAGTAGCGCAACCGGGGAATTGGTAGTTGAAAACTATGCTTTTAGTGAAATAACCACCTTTCCGACAAGTTTTGTAATATATATGCCCGTTCAATTAGTTTCATTAGGAGAAGGTGCGTTCAAGAACAATACAAGCTTAAGAAACGTAGTACTTAATAATGGGCTGACAAGCATAGGTAAAGATTGTTTTTATAATTGTAATTTGCAAACTTTTGAATTGGTGGCGACGGTTTTGCTTTACGAAGATGAAGAACTGTATTTAGAAGAAGAATGTCTGGTAAATAATATTCTTTATGGTAACAATAACATAGTTTCGCTCAAGCTTTATAAGGGCATACCTCTACGACTTTTGTTTGGAGATGTTATACCTAATAGTTTGGAGAAAATCGAAATTAACGGAGGACAGATTATAGAAAGTCAATTCCGTGATTGCATAAATATTCAAGAGGTAATAATAAGAAACGTTACCGAAATTAAAGAGTACGCATTCTATGGCTGTAACAACGCATATTTTAGGAGCATAATGATACCTTCTACTGTGCTTTCTATAGGAGATTATGCTTTTGCTTTTTGTACTGCGCTTAAATCCTTTGATTTTTCGGGCGACCCTACTATTAGTAGCATAGGCAAGTATGTCTTTAGCGATGACGTTGCTTTGCTGGAAGTGATTATCCCGGGTTCTGTGCAAAACACTACCATTGAAGGGTTGTTCAAAAACTGTTCTATGTTGGGCAGTACCAATATTCCAAATAGCGTAACAACGATAGGGGATTATACCTACTTTGGCGCAAATAAACTTGAAAGTATTGACATTCCTGAGTCGGTAGTGGAAATAGGAGCTTTTGCCTTTAAGAATTGCTATAGTATGGAAATGGAAAATATCAACTTTTCTTTACTGGCAATCATTGGGGAGCGCGCTTTTGAAAACTGCTATTTATTACGTGGAATAAAAGCCGAGGCTATAGAAAGTATAGGAAACAATGCATTTAATGGTTGTAGTGACATAGCCGAGATTACTATAATAGATGAGGCGGTAAGCTATTACCTTACAGATATGGAAAGCGTAGTTACAATAAATGTTTCTTCCTATGCTGCTACCGTTGCCGAAGGTAGTTTTGACAATTGTATTAACTTGAGGATTATTATTGTACACAGTGAAAACAATATAGAACAGATGTTGCTTAATTTATCGGGAGAAACTATGAGCGACAGCGTAAAAATATTTGTAAACGAAAGTTCATATAGCACCTTATCTACGGCAATAACAAGCAGCCCGATATATTCGAGAATTTATCCAAATCCTTGTATTTTGCAAAATGCAGTTTATCAATATAACAACGAAAACAATACTGCAAAACTCCTTAGCGCAACATATAACGGACAAGTGGCGTTCTTGCCCACCTATGTTTTTGTGGAGGAAGTAAAATATACGGTTAATGAAATATCCGATGGAGTGTTTGCAAATAATACAACGCTTGAACAGGTAATTATTCCTTATACTATAGAAAGAATAGGCAAATATGCTTTCCAAGATTGTAATAATCTTGTAAGCGTAATAATAGAAACAGGTAGCAGACTAATAACTATTGACGATGACGCGTTTTTCCAATGTGAAAAATTGGAGGCATTTATTCTGCCAAACAGTGTAAAATATATTAACGATAGAGCTTTCTACGGTTGCATAGCGCTAAGCAGGTTTGTAATAACTTTTGGTAGCTCTTTGCTCAGTATTGGCGACTACGCTTTTCAAGATACTGATAGCTTAATAGATTTTTCTATAAAAAGCGCCTTAGAAAATCTGGGAGAATACTGCTTTTATAATTCCAATATAATTAACTTTAGTTTCGGCGAAAATAGTGTTTTGACGGAAATTAAAGCTTATACTTTCGGCAGATGTTATTATTTAGACTTAACCGAGGAAGATTTGCCCTCTAATATCACAATCGTAGCCGATACAGCCTTTGAAAAAGAAGTTTAGGAGATGTAAATGAAAAGTTATAAAGCAAACGGAAATTTTAAGTTAATTGGGGAAGTTAGAGAAGTTGAAGAGACCACCAAAATAAAAGTTAAGGTCACTCATATTTTGCCCACTCGTTCGGATGTAAATATTTTTGCGGGGACAATTAAACAGAGTTATCCTTTCATTTTTGGCCATGTCGCAATAGGCGTGGTTAGCGATGATAGAGAAGAATACGGCTTAAAAAGAGGCACTAAAGTTATTCTTAATCCTTATATTGAAGAAATAAGCGACCGTTTGGACATACTTGGCAAGGTGAAAACACGCGGAGTAGATGTCGACGGGTTCTTTGAAGATTTTGTATTTTTGGACATAGAAGATATTACACCTTTCCCCGAGGAAGTTGACGAAGAAGAGGCAATTTTTACCGAAAAAATAGCCATTGCTATGTGTGCTATTAATAGTTTTTCGGTGGAAAAGGGAGATTATTTGGTAATAGTTGGCGGTAGTCCGATGTGTAATATATTAGCGCAGCTCGCTATGTATTTTCAGCTTATTCCTATAATGATAGATACTAACGCCCATTGGCTGGAAAAAGCCAAAGAATGTGGTGTTTATTATACCATAGACGAAACAAGGAGCGTGCCATGCGAGGCTGTAAAAGAAATCACAGGCGGAAGAATGGCAGAGCACACCATAATAGAGGCGGCTCCCGATGTAACGTCGTCTTACTTCTTTGCGCTTGGTAGAGAGGGGGGAGATTGCACTATTATTTGTGAAAACAAAATAGTAAAAAAGCTTGATGCAGATATTAGCAAAATTAGCCAGAGGCAGTTAAAAGTAAAGGGCGTTTCGAACGGCGCAAGAGAGTTTGAATCGGCAATAAATATCCTTGCTCAAGGAATCCTCAATTTGGATAATTTTATTGAAAAAACCGTTGAATTGGAAGATGCGGAAGAAGCGCTAAAAGATATGCACCAAAACTTCGAAGAGTTTTATTCAATGGTAATCAAAGTATAGT
>CAYIZR010000045.1:0-5524 GCA_964367755.1 uncultured Christensenella sp.
GAATAATTTTCTGCAGTTTGTTCAATAACAGAATAATTTTCTGTTGTTAATTTTGAGAGGTGTTTATAAAAGAAACAGACCGGAAAAATCCGCTCTGCTTGAAACTAATTTGCTAATAATAAAAAGATAAGGAGCGCTTATATTAAAACACTCCTTTCTATTATTTTAGTTTTGCGAAATAGCTTCTTGAGGGCAAACATCTGCGCATGCTCCACAATCCAGACATTTATCAGGATCGATAACATATATGTTATCCCCTTCGCTGATAGCTTCAGACGGACATACACTTTCACAAGATCCGCAAGAAATACATGCGTCACTAATTACATAAGCCATAATACATAAACTCCTTTTTTTGTAGATTTTTAATTAATTATACCACCGCCGTAGATTTATGTCAATCCACATTCATACAAAAAAAAACGAAATCGCTGCTTTCTTTTTGCAAAAATTATTTCTTGTAATACCTAAAGCATTTTATTGCAGTTTCTATATATTGAATTTAATACTATTTTTATATTAGTACTATATTATATGGCAAAATATACAGCTATTTTCTTTACTATTTTTTTTCAAGGTTGTATACTGTTATGACTATGAATTCTATCCAAAAGCTTAACAGCGCAAAAATGGAAAATATGCCTGTACTTAAGCTCATAATAAATATGAGCTTACCTGCGGTGTTGTCTATGTTGGTTCTTGCGCTTTATAATATAGTCGATTCCATCTTTGTGGCAAAATACAATCCCAAAGCCTTAGACGCGCTAAGTATAGTTTTTCCTATGCAACAACTCATCATTGCATTCGCTATAGGAATAGCCGTGGGAACCAATGCTTATGTCAGCCGCAAACTTGGTCAGAAAAAACAAAAAGAAGCTAATTTGACTGCCCAAACCGGTATTTTTATGGCAATAATCGGTGGCATAGTGATTATGACGCTAGGTCTAACGGTATCCCGCCCATTTGTATCGGCGTTTTCCGACGATTCCGAAACAATTACCCTTGGCGTTATGTACCTAACTGTAGTAATGTGTCTAAGTATAGGCAGTTTTATTGAGATTGTGGGCAACAGAGTCTTACAAGCAACGGGAAATATGAAAATACCAATGCTAAGCCAACTATTAGGAGCGGTAGTAAATATCATACTAGACCCAATTTTTATCTTTGTTCTGGATATGGGCGTATTAGGCGCCGCTATCGCAACAGTTATTGGACAATTTTGCGCAATGGGCATGGTTTTGGGGGCCTTCAAATTTAAGAAGCAAGATGTTACTATCTTTTTTGACAAGTCTTTCCGCCTAAAAGCCCCGATAGTAAAAGGAATAATAAAAATAGGTCTTCCTGTAATGATTATGAATTCCGTTGCGGCATTCGTGACCACAATACTTAATATTATATTGAAGGCATATCAATCGGCTATTACTGTTTTGGGTGTTTACTTCAAACTCCAAAGCTTCGTATTTATGCCGGTGTTTGGACTCACTCAGGGTGTTTTGCCAATATTAAGTTACAATTACGGAGCAAAAAACAAAGCTCGCTTTATGTTAGCATACCGCTACAGCCTAATTATAGCTATATCGATTATGGCTCTTGGCACTTTAGTTTTTCAAGTTTTCCCCAGCGGGCTTATGACACTTTTTAACGCCGATTCTTCCCTTCTGGCAACTGGCATACCCGCCTTAAGAATCATTAGCGTAACCTTTATTTGCGCTGCGTTCGGCATAATCTCCACAACTATGATACAAGCCTTAAGAATGGGTTCTATGTCCCTTTGGATAAGTCTTCTGCGCCAATTGATTTTAATAATCCCCTTAGCCCTTATTTTATCAAGATATATTGGGCTCATCGGTGTCTGGCTTGCCTTTCCTATAAGCGAATTAGCGGTAGCTATTTACTTCTTAATTATGCTTAGGCCTATTTTTAAGAAAAAATTTGCAAATATAGAACAAGCCGCACCCCTACAAATCATACAAGGTGATACTGAAAATGTCTGAGCATATTATTACCGTAACTTCGGCATCGGGAATCGAAGGTGTTACCGCAAAGGAATTAAAAGGTCTTGGCATAGAAAACCCCAAAGCCATAGATGGAAGCTTTACTTTTGATGGTAGCGAGCTTACTATTGCAAGGCTTAATATGTTTTTACGAACAGGAGCGCGCGTTTATATAAAAGCAGGTGAATTTTTTGCTGATACCTTTGACCAACTTTTTGATGGAACGCAAAACATTCCTTGGGAAAAATATCTCAACCAAAACTCAAAGATAATAGTCAACGGAAAATCAAAAAAAAGCCAGCTTTTTGCCCTTTCTAGTTGCCAAAGCATAATAAAAAAAGCCATACTTTGTAGGCTTTCTGACAAATTCCATACTGATATTTTTTCCGAAGACGGCAGTTTGTTCCAGATAGATTTTTCTATAAATGAAGATAATGTCACTATGCTTATTAACACCTCAGGCGCAGGCTTACATAAGAGAGGCTATAGGGTATTAGTTGGCGAGGCCCCCATAAAAGAAACCTTGGCTTGCGCGATGTTACTTCTTAGCGATATGAATGGCGAACGCCCTTTTATTGACCCTTTTTGCGGTTCGGGCACAATTTTGCTTGAAGCAGCAAGAATAGCTCTTAATATAGCAAGCGGAAAGCTAAGAAATTTTGACTACCAATCTTGGGAGTTTTTTGATAAAACAGCATATGACACTGCTCTTTGCGAGGCTTTAGACACCGAAACACCAAAAAAACTAAGATTTAGCGGGTTTGATATCGACCCTAAAGCTATTAGTCTTGCCCAAAAACACGCCGCTCTTGCTGGCCTTTCTGACAAAGTTCATATACAGGTTCAAGACGTATCAAAGTTAAGTTCCCGATATAAAAATGGCTGTATAGTAACCAATCCTCCCTACGGCGAAAGACTTTTGGACTTAAGGAAGGTAAACGAACTTTACAAAACTTTGGGAGAGGTCTATAGAAGCCTTGATAATTGGTCGCTTTTCCTTATAACTTCGTCGCCTCAGTTTGAAAAATATTTTAAGCAAAGAAGCCACAAAAACCGCAAACTTTATAATGCTGGTATGGAATGCCGCTTTTACCAGTATTTATCACAAAATAACCTGCAAAACCAATAATTTTTTACTATTTTATTGAAAAACACTATTGAAAACACCTCCCCGAAAGTGTTATACTTTATGTATGAAAAAAATTAGGAGGTATATATGTCTTATAACGATACACTATCAAGATTAAGTGACAGCTTCGGCAACTGGTGGGAAAAAGGTTTTGAAACGCCGGAAATGACTGACAAACTTTATCCCTACACCAATATGTTCAGTCCTATCAAGGTTAACCGTCTCACTCTGAAAAACCGTCTTGTTATGGCTCCTATGGGTAATATATGTATGTGTGAGGAAACAGGCAGACCTAACCAAAAAATGCTCAAATACTTTGAAGAAAGAGCAAAAGGTGGCGTTGGACTAATTACTACAGGTCTTATCCCCGTTAGCTTTGGCATTGATAAATCACTACTCGAATTAGGAGATTTGTCATACTTCCCTAGAATAGACCGCAGTAGAACTGTTTTTGCGCCTTGGCGTGATTTGGCGGCAATGTGCCACGCTCACGGCAGTCATATTTTTATCCAGCTTACCCCGGGACTTGGACGCGTAGGCAATCCGCAATGCTTAGTTAATTCTCTGCAATTTCCTAGAAGCTCGTCCTTTAATCCCAATTGGTATATGAAAGACGTACCTTGTCTAAGACTAAGTGACCACAGCTTAAAAAAGATTATCAAAAGAATAGGTCAAGGCAGCGCCGACGCCAAAGCCTGCAACCTAGACGGAGTATACCTGCACGGACACGAAGGCTATCTTCTCGAGCAATTGACCAATCCTGCCTTTAACCGCAGAAAGCTTGGCAAATACTCTGATTATGAGATGTTCGGCATAGATATGATTAAAGAAATCAGGCGCAGAGTTGGTAGAGATTTCCCTATTATGTACCGTATAGATTTAAGTTTAGCGCTCAACGCTACCTACAAAGACAAAATGGACACGGTAAGCCCGCTCAAAAAGTTCAAAAATGAACGTACTCCTGAACAAACCTTAGAGTATATGCGCAAACTTGTTGAAGCAGGTGTTGATATGTTCGACGTCGACCTCGGTTGCTATGATAACTGGTGGTTACCGCATCCTCCTGCAAGTATGCCAAGCGGATGTTTCCTAGATATTAGCAAAATCGTTAAAGATTATTTTACTGATAACAATATAAAATCCAACAAAGGCTTAGAAGTACCCGTTGTTGCGGTAGGCAAATTAGGCTATCCCGACCTTGCTGAACAAGCCTTGCGTGATAACAAAGCAGATATGATTATGCTAGGCAGACCACTTCTTGCCGACGCCGAGTGGTGCAACAAGGCTTACAGTGGCAATGTTCGTGACATACGTCCTTGCATAGGTTGTCAAGAAGCTTGCCTTAATGAGTTCGTCGAAGGCGGTCATCCTCAATGCGCGGTCAACCCTAGAACGGCTTTCGAAGAAGAGTACTCTGAACAAATTCCTAAAGCTGACGTTATCAAAAAAGTTGCGATAATAGGCGCAGGCCCTGCCGGAGTTACGGCGGCCGAAGTTTTGATTAAACGTGGTCACAAAGTTGATTTGTACGAAAAGGAAAAAGAAATCGGCGGCAATATCGTACCTGGAAGCAAATCTAAAATTAAATACGAAATCAAGAATTATCTTACCTACCTAAATTATGTAGTGAAAAATCTTTCCAAGGACGAAAACTTCAATATCTTCTATAATACAGAAGCAACTTTGGAGACCTTAAAAGAAAAGAAATATGACAGCATAATAATAGCTTCGGGCACAAGACAAGTTCGCCCTCCTGTTGACGGCATCAATAAAGAACACGTTGTTTCGGCTATTGATGTACTTCTTAAACCCGAACTAGTCAAAAACGCAAAGGATATTGTCGTTGTTGGCGGAGGCGTTGTAGGCGCAGAAACAGCCTACTTGTTAAAATACGAACTAAACAAAGATGTTAAAGTTGTAGAAATGGACAAATACTTTATGAACCATACTTGCACGGCTAACCGCGGACATATTATCCATTATCTAGAAGAAGCGGGGGTAGAACTTCTTAACTGCACTAAGCTAGTAAAGGTGGGCGACAAGGAAGTAACTGTCAGCCAAAACACCCACAAAAATGTTCCTAATCCTTACTTGACTTGGGCGCCGATACTTCCCGAAAATGTAGAAAATCCTATGGACATGTTCCACAAAATCGGCGATAAATATGTTGAACGTATCCTTAAGGCTGATATGGTAGTTGTTGCCGCCGGAGTATCCAGCGCAAACGAATTATATTATGACTGTGTCAAAAACAACGTTGCCAAAGAAGTATTCAACATAGGCGACAGTTTTAAGGGTGCAAAAATCTTTGAAGCGGTAAGAAGCGCTTATAGAAAAGCAAGAAACATATAATTATTGTAATTTTATTAAGGAGGTTGCCATGTACGATTATAAAATGGAA
>CAYIZR010000045.1:5624-7662 GCA_964367755.1 uncultured Christensenella sp.
AGCGCGGTGGTCTTTGCCAACTCAGTTTTGGGAGCTAGGTGCAACCGTAACAGCGGAATGCTAGACCTTTTTGGTTCAATACTTGGACTGGTCCCCGATTTTGGTTTAGTAACCGATGCAGGAAGGTACGCTACTTGGAAAGTTATAATAAAAACTACCAAAAAACCCGAAGCGCAAGTATTAGGCAGCGCAATAGGTATGAAAGTTATGGAGGACGTCCCTTATGTTATGGGACTTGACAAATTCCTAGGCACAAAGCTTAACGATTCTAATATATCTTATCTAAAAGACTTCGGAGCGGCAACGGCAAGCAACGGAGCTGTAGGACTTTATCATATTGACAAATTAACTCCCGAAGCCAAAAAGTTAGGAGAAAAGCTCTTGGTGGAAAATTGTAAGGAATACATAATAGACGATGCCGAACTAGATAGAGTTTATAACAGCTATCCTATTATGTGGAAAAATAAAGACAGCAAACCTAATCTTTGCTTCATTGGCTGTCCACATCTTACTTACAGTCAGCTTTGCGATTGGACGGACAAATTGTCCGAAAGCCTAAAATTAAACGGCAAAAAGAAAGTAGCTATTAGAACTATATTTACTACCAGTCCCGACGTTGCAGAAAAATTCAAACAAAATGAAAAATATCAAACTTTGATGGATGCGGGAGTAAAATTAACTAGCATTTGTCCTTTAATGTACACCAACAATCCTCTAACCAAAAAGAAATCTATAATAACCAACAGTAACAAACTAAGAACTTATAGTATTTCGCGTTACTACAAAGATGAGGATATTTTGGCTATAATAAGTGGTAAGGAGGGCGTATAATTATGAAAACTTTTACAGGCAGAGTTTTAGCAAAGGGTAACTGGCAAGGAGAAGCCATTGTTAGTTCTCAAGGAGTAAATACTTTGGCAACCTTCCAATCCAGCGCCCTAAAAAATGCAAAGCAAGTTATTGCGTCGGACCAAAACAATCCCGATATATTTAACAAAAATATAACAGGCAAAGCTTTGTGTCTGCCCATAACAATAGGTTCGACAACCGGCGGACTAGTTATTCAAACTATCTGTTCTATGGGAATAAATCCCGCTGCTTTTTTGTTCAGCGAACATATTGACAGCCTTGCCGCAAGCGGTATTGTACTAGCAAGGATATGGGAAGATAGTAATGTTATTGCAATTGACCAATTAGGCAAAGAATTTCTTGAGACGGTAAAAAGTGGTGATACCTTAGAAATAAAAGAAGACGGAACCGTTACTATACTATAAACCTATGAAAACATTTGCAAACAACCTAAAAACACTACGGCATGCCTCTAATCTAACTCAAGAGGACTTCTCTATATTGCTCAACACCACCCAGCAACGCGTTAGCGAATGGGAAAGGGGCAAAGCCGAACCTAGTCTTTATTACTTAGTAAAAATACTTAAGGTGCTTGGGGTATCTTTTGATACCCTTACCGAAGGACTCTAGTAAAAAGATTGTTTCTACTTATATTATATTAAATAAAAAATAGCAGACAATTGTCTGCTATTTTTGTTACTTTTATAAAAAGCTTATTTTTTATTCACCCTTGAAAGGTAGTAAAGCCATTATTCTAGCTCTCTTAATAGCTTGAGCTAACAATCTTTGGTGTTTAACGCAAACTCCCGACGTACGACGGGGAATAATTTTGCCATTCTCAGCAACAAAACGGGGACGTCTTTCTCCGCTTCTGTCATAGCTCTTTTCACTGTTCTTTTCTATATCCTTAGCTAAGGTTATATAGTCGATTTCGTCTATTTTGTTTGCACAAAAGTGACATACCTTTCTTCTTGGCGTGCGTCTATAATTAGATGCGCCGCGATTACCTTCTCTGTACATTTTTACCTCCAAAATACGGCTATGCCGTCACAATTTTCTTTAATAGTTGCAAGGAGTTATATTTCTTACTTGCAAGATCGTTTAGTTTTTTTAGAAGGGCAAATCGTCGTCGTCAGCTGCTTTCAATTCGCTTACCTTTACGGCAGGCTTTGAAGCTGTAGCTTCGGGT
>CAYIZR010000046.1:0-7642 GCA_964367755.1 uncultured Christensenella sp.
TATTATAACATCGCGTTTTTTATTTGTCAACAAATTACCGTATGTTTTAACATTTTTTACGCGCTAAATTTTTTATTACCAAAAATGTCTCATCACTTATTATATGTTCCATTTTGCAAGCGTCCTTTTCAGCGTTCTCGCGGCCTACTCCAATGCTCTCAAGATAATAAGTAAGTACAATATGTTTTTCCATAACACCATCAGCTATTTTTTTGCCTTTTTCGGTAAGTGTAATAAAACCACTTTTGTCAACTTCTATAAGGTTTTTTCCCTTAAGCAGCTTAATACTTTCCGACACGCTACTTTTGGCATAACCAAGTCTATTTACGATATCAACCGAACGCACCGCTCCAGCTTCCTTTTGGATTTCCAAAATAGTCTCGAGATACATCTCTCCCGATTCATGTATTCCCAAAATAGCCTCCTCTATATTATATTCTTTTTTTATTTATGCTTTCACTTTTTTTGCCTTAACGGCTATCCATTTTTTATTTTCGTGCAGAACTATTCTTACCTTACCAAAACCTGCTTTTGTCAAAGCCTCTTCTAACTGCTCTCCATTATAAACGGTAAAGCCAATTTTATCAATTAACTCTTCTAATCCGTCTTTACTTACAGCCTCGTTTACTATCAAAAATTCTCCGTCCTCTTTTAATAACCTAAAGACCTCAAAAAAAGCCTTTTCTATATCCCAAAAGTAAACGGTTTCGAAAGCGGTTATTATATCAAAAGTGTTTTTTTCAAAAGGCAATGCCTCTGCCAAACCCTGGCTAATTTCCGCCCTGCCCTCAATTATTGCCTTTTTGTTATGTTTTATGGACATATTAACGCTAGAAAGAGAATAATCCACACCAAAAACCTTGGCATTTTTTGCTCTTTCTAGCAAGTTTTCTATATTTTTGCCACCACCACAACCTATGTCAAGCACAGTGGCGGCATTTTTTAATTGTATCTGTTCTAGTCCCCAAAGGGAAAGCGTATTATGCCTTTTGTTCATAGAACTAAGTTGCTTTTTCCCCAAAAAACCTGTAGGTTTTTTTACGTTTTTTACAAACCTTTCTACTATTTTTAACACTACGTCTTTCTCCGACTATTATAAATATTTTTTCTATTTCTCGGTTTTTTCTGTCTCTGGTTGCTTTGCCTCGGTTTTTTCTACTTCGGCTTTTTCTTCCTTAGTATTCACTACTTTTTCTTCTACTACAATTTCATTAGAGGTATCTTCACTTGTGTCTTCGTCCTCAACTTCAACAGTAGTTGTTTCCTTTATTATTTCGTTTTCTTTCCTATAATCGGCAATAGTCTTTTCTATTTCTTCCGCAGAAGGAACATAATCAGATTTTAGATTAACCACCTTAAAATCTATTGAAGAAAACTTATAGACTAGTATTTTACTGCAAGTAGTCATAATTTCTCCTCTAACCCGGTCGATAATTTCTTCAGTTTTTTCACTTTTAATTTTCAAATTAACTGCAAGTTTTACGTCGTTATTATCGTCACCAAACATAGACACCTTAGTAATTTTTGCCTCTTCAACTCTTTTTGAAGCTTTCCTTACCATCTTCTTTACTACGCTTACAGTAGCTTTTGTTGCGCTCTCTTTGTCCTTAAACAATATTATGGAATTAAGTCTGTCGCTGTCCGAAAAAGACATTGCGATAACTATCCCCGCAAGCACGGCAAACACAACCGACAAAGAAATAATAAGCACTTTTACAAGCTGGTTGTCCATCTCTTCTACGTCTATTGCATTAAACATTACTACGAGTAACAAGGCAATTAAAAGCATACCTACCACAGTAAGTGATATAGCTACTATTTTTTCTAGAATTTTTTTCATGTCCGCCTCCCTTATATAAAGTAATACTATATTACCATTATTTTCTAGTATTTGCAATGATCACAGTAATAGCCGTAAATATTTTATTTTTTTTCCTCAAAATTATATCACCTTCCCGAGCAAATTATTTTCATAAATAATCCGCATAAATGTATTTATACGGATAATTTTTAGCATTTATTAGCTTTTTTTAATTAAAAGACCTATTAGTCTAGAACCTCTTTCAATGCGGCAAGACCTATGTCAATTTCCTCTTTCGAAATATTTAGCGGAGGTAAAAGCCTTATTTTATTTTTTGCGGTAAGAACCAAAAGTCCTTTTTCTATCAATATCTTTGCCGTCTCTTTTGCATCTACTTCTGTTTCTAAGCCTAGCATAAGTCCCATTCCCGAAACACTTTTTACCTTTTTCATTAATAAAAGAGCCTTTACAATATAATCACTTTTCTGTTTTACTTCTTCCAAAAAACAATCGTCTATTCTAATTAGCACGCTATAAGCTGCCGCTGCGCAAACGAGATTTCCGCCAAACGTTGAGCCGTGAGTTCCCGCGCTAAGAGTATTTTCTGTTTTTTTGAAAAACAACACCGCCCCTATTGGCATGCCTCCGGCTAGTCCTTTGGCAGTGGTGACTATGTCGGGCGACAAATCATAGTTCATATAAGAATAGAGCTTGCCCGTCCTGCCGTTGCCTGTTTGCACCTCGTCAATTATCAGCAAAATATCTTTCTTTTTGCAATACTGAGCAACACTATTTATATATTCTTCAGTAAGATTAATAACTCCGCTTTCTCCCTGAATTATTTCTAACATTACAGCGCAAGTTTTTTTGCTTACGCTTTCATAAAAGTTTTCTATATCGTTAGCCTTAACATAGACAAAGCCCTCAGGAAACGGTTGAAAATATTTATGCATACTGTCTTGTCCTGTGGCGCTCAGCGTTGCCATTGTTCTGCCGTGGAAGCTATTATTTAATGTAATTATTTCGTACCTGTTTTCTCCATATTTGTCAAAGCTATATTTCCTTGCACACTTTATTGCTCCCTCGTTTGCCTCGGCGCCCGAATTGCAGAAAAACACTTTTTTACACTTTGTTTTTTTGCATAAAAGAGCAGCTAGTTTTACATGTGGCTCATTATAATACAGATTACAGGTGTGTTGAATTTTTTTTATTTGGTTAACAATTGCCTTTTTCCATATTGGGTCGTTTGCGCCAAAAATATTAACTCCTATGCCGCTGCCAAAATCAATATAAGCCTTACCCTCATAATCATAAAGAGTAGAGCCCTTGCCCTTAACTATGGCAACATCAAATTTTCCGTAGTTGTTTAGCAAATATTTACTATCGTTTTTCTTTAATTTTTCAAAGTTCATAACCGTCTCCTTTTACAAACATAGTGCCTATACCTTCATTGGTTAGTACCTCTATCAATATAGAATGCGGCACTCTCCCATCCAAAATAAATACTTTTTTTACCCCTCTTCTTAGTGCCTCTCCACAACAATCAACTTTAGGAATCATTCCTCCCGAAATAATCCCTTCTTTTATATACATAGGGATATCACTTACACATACCTTTTCTATCAAGGTTTCGTCATTATCTTTATCGGCAAGTAAGCCCTTAATATCACTCATAAGTATCAAACTTTCCGCCTGCAAAGCTCCCGCTATGCTTGCTGCCGCAGTATCGGCATTGACATTATAAACCTTATTATCCTTACCATAGCCAACGGTGGAAATAACCGGAATATATCCGCCATTTAGACAATCAAAAATAATATCGGTGTTGATTTTTTCTATTTTCCCAACAAAGCCTAGTTCTTTACTTTGCATAGATACTTCTAACATACCACCGTCAATTCCACATAGACCTACCGCCTTGCCGCCATTACCGGTAATCAACCCCACCAAAGTTTTATTAACTTTACCGGCCAAAACCATTTGCACAATTTCCGCCGTCTCTTCATCGGTATAGCGCAAGCCGTTAACAAACTTGCTCTCCTTGCCCATTTTACTCAATATTTCGTTAATTTCAGGTCCTCCGCCGTGAACAAGCACCACCTTAATGCCTATGCATTTAAGCAAAATAAGGTCTCTTATTACTGCGCTTTTTATTTCCCCATTTATCATTGCGTTGCCGCCGTATTTGACAACGAGTATTTTTCCGCTATATTTTTGTATATACGGCAAAGCCTCGGTAAGTATGCTTGCCCTATCTTGATTGTTTGCCATAATCGCCCCTTTTAGGTTCTGTAATCGCCATTTATTTTTACATAGTCGTAAGTAAGGTCACAACCCCAAGCTGTCGCCGAAAAATTTCCGCTCTTACCGTCTACCAAAATTATTATCTCGCTTTCCAGCAAAATTTCTTTTGCCTTATCCTCGTCAAAGTCCACGCCTGCGCCATCTATACATACATCAATTGTGCCTTTACTCGATTGAAAGCTTACATCAATTTTGTTAATATCAACATTTGCTCCGCTGTAACCTATAGCGCAAAGCGCTCTGCCCCAATTTGCATCCGCGCCAAACATTGCCGCCTTAAATAAAGAAGAGGTTATTATTGATTTTGCCACTTTTCTTGCCGAAACGATATCGACAAAATTATTTGCCTTGCACTCAAGTAACTTGCTTGCGCCCTCACCGTCACGAGCTATCTCCCTGCAAAGATAGGTGGTTGTTTTGTTAAGGTATTTTTTGAATATATTATATTCTTCTCCCTCGCAATCAATTGTTATGTTATTTGCCATACCGTTAGCTAATACGCTTACCATATCGTTTGTACTGGTATCTCCATCAACACTTATCATATTAAAGCTATCCTTAACGTCATCACCAAGGGCCTTGTTTAGCATCTCCGAAGTTATTCCGCAATCGGTAGTAATAAACACAAGCATAGTTGCCATATTAGGATGAATCATACCGCTACCTTTGGCTATTCCGCCGATTTTACATTCTTTATCTCCGATAAAAAAGCTAAATGCCACTTCTTTGCTCCTAGTATCGGTTGTCATAATAGCATGGCTTGCATCCTCGCTGTTGTTTCCCAATGATTTTACCAAAATATCCATACTGTTTTTAATTGGCTCAATAGAAAGTTTCTGTCCGATAACGCCTGTGGATGCCACAATTACGTCTTTTGCGGGTATTTTTGTTGCTTTTTGTACCAAATCGCACATTTGTTCGGCTATTTCCACTCCATTACTATTGCAAGTATTGGCATTGCCACTGTTGCAAATAATAGCTTGGGCAACTCCGTTAGCAACGTTTATTTTTGTTACCTCGATAGGCGCGCCCTTAACTAAGTTAAGAGTATAAACACAAGCAACAGTAGCTGGAACTTCGCTAACTATCAAAGCCAAATCCTTTTTACTTTTGTTCTTCCTTATTCCGCAATGCACGCCACCTGCCACAAAGCCCTTGGCTGCGCATATTCCTCCCTCAATTTTCATAGTTTCCTCCTAAATTATTAGTGATAGACTTTCTTCAAGTCCCAATGTAATATTCATACACTCAACTGCCGCTCCCGAGGCACCTTTGCCCAAATTGTCAAATACTGAAGCAAGTAGTATCCTTTCTTCATTGCCACAAACAGCAATAAGCATATTGTCCTTATTGGCTAACATATTGGCAGGCAATCTTGTCTTTTGGTACTTTTCCACCGATATTAGCTTCTTCCCTTTATAAAAATCAGCAAAATACTGATATACACCATTGACATCGGCTTTTTTGTTCATAAGGTCGGTATATATGGGTACGCTTACGCACATTCCGCTGTAATAGTTGCCAAGCGTAGGATTAAAAATAGGCGTGCGAGTTAAATTACAAATATATTTCATCTCAGGTTGATGCTTATGCGTTTGACCTAAAGCATACTGAACTGCCCCGTCAAGAGTTTTATCTTTATTACTGTCACTATATTCGGCAATCAATTGCTTTCCCCCACCGCTGTAACCCGTTTCACTATGGCAAACAAAAGGATAATCAATCTTTACTAACCCGCCTTTTATAAGAGGATAAACCAATGCGACAAAACCGCTTGCGTGACAACCGGGCACGGCAATTCTCTTAGCGCTACTTATTTTATCAAAACCTACAATTTCGGGGAAACCATATACCCAATCAGGATTTGTCCTGTGAGCGGTAGATGCATCAATAATAATAGTGTCAGGATTTTCTACCAAACTTACCGATTCTTTAGCGGCGGAATCTGGCAAACACAAAAAAGTCACATCAGATTCATTTATTAGCTTCTTGCGCATAAATGGGTCTTTACGGCTCTCTTCGGGTATTTCTAGCAAGCAAAGATCTTCTCTCATCTTTATGCGCTGAAATATCTTTAGTCCGGTAGTTCCCTCTTTGCCATCAATAAATACTTTCTTCATTTTTCCCTTTTTTACTCTCTCATAAAGCTGCCTTTGCCAAAAAAAATTGAGATGATTTTGAACGGCTACCTTTTATGCTGATTTTACATTATCATATAATTATTGTCAAACATTATTCGCATATTTTTCCATTTTTGTGAATATTTTATTATATAAGTTATACAATATTGCATAATTATACTTTTTATACGCATAATTGTATATTTTTTATACAAAAAGAAAACGGCCCGTATTTGAGCCGCTCAAAAAATCAGTAGCAAATTGCATTTTATTATTGGCTTTTTTTCAATAAAAACAAATTGTTTTCCTTGTCAAAAACAAAACCGTTTGACAGCAATACGCCCCTTGACTTATCGTTATCCTCATCGGGTTGCACAATAATCCTTTTGGCTTCTTTTATACCAAAAACTTTTTCCACAAGCCCTTTTATTATTTGCTTTCCGTAGCCTTTACCTAAATAATCTTCTTCTCCGATTAAATAATCTATGCTATATGTACCCTCTTTTTCTATACTACCCTGCCAATTTTCTCCGCTAAGCATATAGGGATAATATTGACAAAAGCCAATAGGGGTACTGTTTACATAGACAATAAAATGCTTGATAAAAGCAAACTCGTCCTTTCTTTGTCTTACTTCCCTAAGCCAGTCGCTAGTATCACCATACCAAAGCTTAACACGTTCTTTATTTAGCCACTTTTCAAATAATGTTATATCTTTATCTAAAAAAATTTTGTATTTCATAGCTTTGCGTTAATCCTTTATATAGGTTTGCCAAGGATTCATTTTGTCTTCATCTGTTATTTCCCTTATTACTTTGCAAGGCACGCCTGCGGCTAAGGTATTGTTTGGTATATCTCTTGTTACCACGCTGCCTGCTCCGATAACTACATCATCTCCTATTGTGACTCCCCCGCAAATGGTCACATTGGCGCCCACCCAAACGTTATTTCCAACGTTTACAGGTTTTGCGTATTCCAAATCGTGATAACCATCGGGATATGTTTGAATTTTCCTTTCTTCTCCAACTAAAGGATGCATTGGCGTTGCTATGATTACTCTTGGACCAAACATAACATTATCGCCGATGTTTATCGGGGCAACATCAAGAAGTTGACAATCAAAGTTCATATAAAAATTTTTACCAAAAATTATATTAAAACCATACTCTATTCTAATACTCGGCTCAAAAAATGCACGCTTACCTTTTGCATTAGGAAACATCTTTTTTATTAGATGCATTCTTCTTAATATATTCCATGCGTGTGTCTTGTTGAACCTGTCAGCAAGCATTCTTGCCCTAACTCTAGCTAAAATTAAGCTTTTTTCAGTCGGATTATAGAGCTTACCTGCTATCATTTTTTCTTTTTCTGTCATTTCTGCCTCATTTCATCCAATATTATTTCTCATATTATATAT
>CAYIZR010000047.1:0-7586 GCA_964367755.1 uncultured Christensenella sp.
ACTAATTATATGGAGGAAATACTCGTGAACACTTATGCAGAAGGCGTATTATCAAGCCTTAAAGCAAAATATCCTGAACAAAAAGAATTTTTACAGGCGGCTACCGAAATTTTAGAATCGCTTTCTTTAGTTTTTGACCGTCATCCTGAATACGAAAAAGCAAATTTGCTAGAAAGATTCGTTGAGCCCGAACGCACCATTATGTTCCGCGTGGCGTGGGTAGACGATAATGGCAAAGCAAATGTAAATACAGGCTACCGTGTTCAATTTAATAGCGCCATTGGCCCCTTTAAGGGCGGACTTCGCTTCCATCCCTCCGTCAATTTGTCGATTATCAAGTTTTTAGGCTTGGAACAAATATTAAAAAATAGTTTAACAGGTTTGCCAATAGGCGGAGCTAAGGGCGGTAGCGATTTTGACCCGAAAGGAAAATCCGACACCGAAATTATGCGTTTCTGTCAAGCTTTTATGCGTCAACTATGGCGTTACATCGGGCCTGATACCGACGTACCCGCAGGTGACATTGGTGTTGGTGGCAGAGAAATAGGATACCTTTTCGGCTTTTACAAAAACTTAGTTAACGCTCACTTAGGCACCATTACAGGTCGTGGACTTAGCTATGGCGGAAGCTTGGCAAGAACACAAGCTACAGGCTATGGACTAGTTTACTTTGTAGAAGAAATGTTGCATAACGACAGAAAAGACAGCTTTAAGGGCAAAAACGTGGTTGTTAGCGGTAGTGGTAACGTCGCCATTTACGCAACCGAAAAAGTTAATCAACTTGGCGGAAAAGTAATAGCTATGAGTGATAGCAACGGTTATATTTACGATGCAGACGGAATAAATCTTGACGTAATTAAGCAACTTAAAGAAGTAGAAAGGAAGAGAATAAAAGACTACCTAAACTATGTTCCTACCGCCACATATGTAGAAGGCTGCAGAAAAATATGGCAAGTTAAATGCGACATCGCCCTTCCCTGCGCCACACAAAACGAAATTGAATTTGATGATGCAAAATTACTCGTTTCCAACGGAGTTATAGCTGTAGGAGAAGGCGCTAATATGCCCACAACCATACAGGCCGCCGATTATTTCTTAGAAAAAGGAATACTGTTTGCGCCGGCAAAAGCCGCTAATGCAGGCGGAGTTGCTACATCTGCTTTAGAAATGGCTCAAGCAAGTCAACGTATTTTCTGGAGTTTTGACGAAGTCGACTCTAGACTTCACCACATTATGGTAGGCATTTTCCACAACTGCGAAAAAGCAGCTAAAGAATATGGAGTACCTGGCAACTATATTATGGGCGCTAACATCGCAGGCTTTGAAAAAGTCGCTAACGCAATGATGGCTTACGGAGTTTTATAAAAATATTTTTATCTTTGCAAAAAAATAACGGACGGCATATTTGCCGTCCGTTTTTGTGATTATTTTTATTTGCCTCTCTTCTTTCGTTCTTCTTCTACTATCTTAGGAACAGATGCAGCCGGAACTTCATCATAACGAGCAAACTCCATACCAAACTTACCTCTTCCTTGTGTCATACTACGCAAATCTATTGCATATCTATGCATTTCTGATTGAGGAACTTCTCCGGTAATAACAGTTTTGCCGCCTACTGCTTCCATACCAAAAACCTTACCTCTACGCTTGGTTATATCTCCCATAATGTCGCCCATAAAATCGGTAGGAACAGTAACTTTTAGATTCATAATAGGTTCAAGTAGTACAGGACTTGCCTTTGGGATACCCTCTTTAAAAGCAATTTTTGCTGCTTCGATAAATGCCGCTTCCTTACTGTCAACAGGATGATAGCTTCCAAAATAAAGCACTGCGCGGAATCCAACCATTAAGCAACCTGCCATAATACCGGTAGTCCTGATTTCTCTTAAGCCTTTTTCCACCGAGGGGAAATATTGCTTAGGAACGGCTCCGCCTACTATTTCATCAGCAAACTCAAAATCAACATCGGGCGCTGGTTCGAACCTAATATGTACGTCACCAAACAGACCGCTTCCACCGTTCTGCTTTTTGCATCTGCCTTGTTGCTCTACTGTTTTTCTAATTGTTTCTCTGTAAGCAACTCTTGGTTCTACAAGCTTTGCCTCTACTTTATATTTATTCTTCACTTTTTTACACAAAACATCAATTTGTGTTTCGCCCATACCACAAATAACAGTTTCGTTGGTTTCGGAATTCTTTTCCACCTTAAATGTGGGGTCTTCGTCCATTAACTTCTTTAATCCATCAACAACCTTATCTGCTCCGCCCTTGTCACCTTCGGCGCTTATTGCCACGGTAAATACTGGAGTTGGGAAGTCAATTACGGGTAGCACTACATTATAAGACGGGTCACAAATGGTGTCATTGGTAGAAGTATAGCTCATTTTTGCGAACGCCCCTATATCTCCTGCCTTTATCGCTTCCATACTCTCTTGGTTCTTGCCGCGAAGAGTATACAAAGCGCTAACTTTTTCGTTTTCTTCCTTGATACTATTAAATACTATATCGCCTGGTTTTACCGAGCCACTGTATACTTTGAAAAGCAAAAGCTTACCCACAAAAGGGTCTATCGTAGCCTTAAATATTCTACAAGCGAAAGGCGCATTTTCATCATAATTTAGCTCTATCTTTTCTTCACCCTTAACAGCTGTTATGCCTCCATTCTCTCCTGCTATTGGCATAAGGCTTATTAAAATGTCAAGCAAATCTGCAATTACCGGCTTGCCTGTGGCAACACCCGCAACAACGGGGATGAACTCTGCCGAAATAACCATCTTCTTAATACCTGCAATTTTATCTTCTTTGGACAAATCGCCCTCTTCAAAGAATTTTTCCATAAGTTCTTCATCGGCGGAAGCTGCAACCTCGGTAAGTTCTGCATTCTCTGCTGTAGCCAATTCTGCAAGGTCAGCAGGAACAGCAATTTCATCGCCGCTATTGTCAAATGCTTTGTTTGCCAAGATGTCAACGTATCCAATCATTGTATAGCCGTCCATAATAGGTAACTCTATAGCAGCTACCAAACTGCCATATTTTTCTTTGATTGAAGCCACCGTTTTGGAATAGCTACTATTCTCTTTGTTTACGCCGTTAACAAATAATAAAACTGGGATTTTGTTTTCTTGACAATAATCTATTGCCTTTTCTGTTCCCACAGACAAACTTCCCGAAGCTTGAGTAACAACAATAGCGCCATCGCATGCCGAAAGAGCAGCTACAACCTCGCCTTCAAAATCAAAAAATCCGGGACAATCCAAAAAGTTTATCTTATAATCCTTGTACATTACGTTACTTAGCGCCAAAGAAATACTCATCTTTCTGCTTATTTCTTCGGAGTCAAAATCGCTTACTGTGTTTCCGTCATCGACTTTGCCCAGTCGGTCAATAGCTTTGGTACTAAACAAAATAGCCTCTAAAAGAGAGGTTTTTCCTTCTCCTCCATGACCTATCAGCGCTATATTTCTTATTTTCTCTTTGCTAAAAACTGCCATATATAACTCCTATTAAAAAATTTTTGCAACAATATAATTATGATAACACAACAATAGTCATTTTTCAAGAGGCAAAATGTATTTGGAGTAAAGTGAAAACTTCCTCAAACCTAAAAAAGCATAACTCCGCAAGGAATTATGCTTTATGGTATTCAAAATAATGAAAAAATATTACGCTTTTGCTGCTTTTGCGGCGTCTAGCCTCTTTGACAAACGAGCCTTTTTATTAGCTGCGGTATTGGCATGAAAAATACCATCACTCTTTGCTCCGTCTATAATAGTAAACAACCCTTTAAGCATTTCTGTAGCCTCTTCAATATTGCCAGCTAAAATAGCAGCTTCATACTTTTTGATAGCTGTCTTTACTTCGCTTTTTTTGCTTGTATTACGTATGTTCTCTTCTCTGCTTATCAATATACGCTTTTTCTGTGATTTAATGTTAGCCATTATTTATCTCCTTAATTCTCTGATAACTTTGTGTATTGGTATTTTAGCATAGTACGACCCAAAATGCAAGAATATTGTTATAATATTTTAAGTAAAAGGCAACAATTATTTATTATGAACCAACAATACCGAGAAATGTGGAGCGAAAGCGGAGAGCTTCCTGCTATAAAATATAACACTACCGAAAGCAAGCATTGTTTGGGCAAAATTGTTATATCCAAAAGCCAACGAAGCGATAACGAACGATTGTTTTATACTATCAGTCTAAAAGAAGATTTGTTTAATAACGATTCTTTTAAGGGAAAAGCAATCAAAGAGACAGCCGATATAATAAACGGCTTTTTCAAAAAATACTCTCTTAATAAACAATCTAAAATACTTGTTGCAGGCCTTGGTAACGACAAAGTTACAGCCGACAGCTTAGGTAGTTGTGTTGTAGACAAATTAGTGGTATCCTCCCACCTGTTTTCCCAAGAAAATATAAGAAACCGCTACGGCGACCTTTGCGCTATCAAATGCGGAGTCAGCGGCACAACGGGTATTCCATCCTATCAAATAATAAAATCGGTAGTTTCGGCGGTAAAACCTGATATGCTCCTTGCAATAGACACCCTAGCCGGGACAACAACAACATCTCTGGCAAAGACCATACAAATATCCGACAACGGTATAGAACCGGGCGGTGGAGTAAACAATCCCCAAACAAAACTTACATTTGATACGCTTGGCTTGCCGGTAATAGCTATCGGCGTCCCTCTTGTAATTTATGTTAAGCGTATTTTGATAGAATATTTGGGAGAAAACAACATAAAAACAGATAACGAGCTTCTTTCCTTAGTTGTAACGGCAAAAGAAATTGACTTTTTGATAAAAGATTATTCTCATATCTTATCAGAAAGCATTAACCGCATCGTTCACAATTTGCCTTCCGAAGAATAAAAAATTTATAACTAAACTTTGTCAATAAAAAAAGACTTACCGTTTGATAAGCCTTTTTATATTTTTGTTAATTTATCCACCTAATTTCCGAAGGTTTTTCCAAATGCATTTCCCCCCAACGCCCATCTAATTTTACTCGACATTCTCCGTTAATTACCGGTGTGCCGGCATCATACTTAAATTCAATGATTATTTCGTTGGCAGTATTTATATAACCGCATTTGTCCTTTTTGAACACGCACGCTAAGCCTTCGCTAAAGGAAGTTGCGCAACTATAAATTAAGGGGATAATCTCTTCACCCTCTCTGTTTATAAAACCGAAAAGTTCGTCTTTTTCCACACAACACAAATCTTCTTTATAATTAAAAACTTCATCGTACAAAGGCGCAACTGTTTGCTTGCCAGTCCTATCCTTAAAGCCCCATTTGCCGCCTTTATTTACTTTTACATAAATATCAGGAATTTCTTTTTCGACTGTTACGACAACGCGAGGAGGTTTTTCGGGCAAAATTGTAGCAAAAGTAGGACTGTCAAAAGTTCCATACTTATCTTTTTGATTGTTTCGTTGTGAGTTAGCTTTCCGACTTCCTTGCGAAACTCCACCTTTCTGCTTTCTATCAGGTGCTGCCTGTTTATTTTGCGTAGAAACATTAGCCTGCTGATTATTGCGTCTATCCTTATCGTTAGTAGCAATTTTTTCTTGCGGTTTTTCGGTGGTAGGTTTGAGCTCTAGCTTTTTTACTTGCAAAGCCTTCTTTAAGTCCAACAAATTCTTCTTGTTAAAGGTGGAAATACGATAAAAATCCTTCTCCTCTCTCTTCAAAACATCTTTCAACGTCAAAATCTTTGCAGTAGAAAGCAGACTCGCCGTATCGCTACGCAAAGACAAAGCCTGCACGCTTTCCGAAAGTATTTCTTCGGAGTACGGAGGATTGTAATTGTCTTCTATCTGTGACTTTTTATGTTTGAAGCGTCTGGTAGGCATATATTATCCTTCTTTATTATATTCTAGCAACTCCGGTCTTTCTTGCAGCTTCCGATACGGCTTTGGCTACTGCCTTTCCTACTCTCTCATCAAAAGCTCTAGGAATAATATACTCGGCGCTCAACTCTTCTTCGCTAACCAAACCTGCTATAGCGTAAGCCGCTGCGACTTTCATCTCTTCGTTAATATCGCTAGCTCTAACATCCAAAGTTCCTCGAAAAATACCAGGGAACGCCAAAACATTATTTATTTGGTTGGGATAATCACTTCTTCCCGTTCCTACAACAGCGGCTCCCGCCTCTTTTGCCAAATCAGGCATAATCTCAGGTACTGGGTTTGCCATAGGTAAAACAATAGCTTTTTCATTCATACTAGCCACCATCTCTTTGGAAACAATATTGGGAGCGGAAACACCTATAAATATATCTGCGCCTTTCATAGCGTCAGCAAGACTTCCTTTCTTTTTGCCATTGTTAGTAATCTTTGCGATAGCTTGCTTAGCCTCGTTAATAGAAGTATCTCCCTCACAAATAATACCCGCCTTGTCACACATCAATATATCCTTAACGCCCATTCTCAAAATAAGTTTAGCAATTGCAACGCCAGCAGAACCTGCTCCACTAATTACCACTACGCAATCACTTAACTTCTTATCTACGAATTTTACCGCGTTCAAAATAGCCGCTGAACTTACAACAGCAGTACCGTGTTGGTCATCGTGGAATATAGGAATATCTGTACATTTCTTTAATCTTTCTTCAATTTCAAAGCATCTAGGCGCGGAAATATCCTCTAAATTTATTCCACCAAAGCTACCTGAAATAAGCTGCACTGTGCGAACTATCTCGTCAACGTCTTTACTCTTAATACAAATTGGGAAAGCGTCCACTCCGCCGAATGCCTTAAATAGTACGCATTTGCCTTCCATAACCGGCATCCCTGCTTCAGGACCGATATCGCCTAATCCTAAAACCGCGGTTCCGTCGGTAACAACAGCAACAAGATTCCATCTGCGAGTCAATTCATAAGAAAGATTAACATCCTTATTTATTTCCAAACAAGGTTGAGCAACTCCCGGTGTATATGCCAAGCTGAGCTCTTCCTTTGTGGTGACACTAGCGCGTGGCACACACTCTATTTTGCCTTTCCATTGATAATGTAATTTTAACGATTCTTTTGCGTAATCCATATTTAACTCCTTATTTATTGTCCCAAGGGAAGGTATATTTATCCAAACCTAGTTCTTTTTTTATATCGGACATTTCTTTTTGAACAGCCTCATTTATAGGCACTCCACTGTCCTTTCTCTTCATCCATACGTCCCATTCCTTTTCTCCTGCAGTATAGATTCTGTTTTCTCCGGGAGCTTTTTCGGAATTGCGTAGTTCTCTCATAATTTCGCCTGCCGTTTTCTTGAATTCTTCCACTCCCATAAAAGCGTTGGTATCAATGGCAATAAAGAAGTGTCCAAGATGGAAAGGTACCTTTTCTCCCTTTTGACCTATGCCGGTAAGCATCTTAAGGTAATTACCTTGTTGCAAAGCTGCGCTTAATACTTCTACAACAGCTGCATAGCCATAACCCTTGTAGCCGGCTAGCTCTTCGCCAACTCCACCTAAAGGAGCTAACGCCGCCTCTCCGGTATTTAGGTCGATAAGAATTTGGTTACTGTCGGTCTTCGTTTTTCCATCACGGCCGATAACCATACCTGCCGGAGTATCCAT
>CAYIZR010000048.1:0-7500 GCA_964367755.1 uncultured Christensenella sp.
ATCTAAAATCTACATTTGTTTTTATTTCTTCTTTTAGAGAAACCTCAAAGAAACTTATATTTAGATAATTATCGGTATGAGGATAAATTTCTATCTCTCTAATCATTGCATAAATAGGTTTTTTTGTGTCAATTACTAGCTTAAAGACAGCAGCTTTACCATATTTGTTTATTAGACTTATTAGTTCGTTTTTCTTAACGGACAAAGCAGTGGAAGTTTTGTCTAGTCTTGTAACACTACCAGGAACCAATCCTTCTTTTCTCAAACGGTTGTTTGCTCTAGTGCCCATAGGCTCCCTGCTAATAGTTTTTAGTGATGTGTAATTCATTTATACCTCCAAATAGTATTATGTTTTTTTTATCAAAATTTATTTACTATATTAGTATACCATATAACATCTGATTTTGTAAAATTGCAATTTTTTTATATCCCTTTATAAACTTAGCATATTAAGTTCGCACCATATTTTTTGTTAAAATTTCCATAAAAAATTGTCTATTGACAAGTTTTTGTGCATATGATAAACTTGTGGTAATACCACCAGAATAGAGAGATTATGAAAAAAGATGATTTAACACAACGCTTTATTGACAGCGTAAAAACAAAAATATTTGACCAAACTTACCATATCGGCGACAGTCTGCCGCCCTTACGGCAACTCGCCGAGGAGTTTGGTTGCTCACGTAGCGTAATAAACGTAGGCATTGCCCGCCTTGCCTCCGAAGGGTATCTTGTAATACATAAGAGAAAAAAAACTACCATAAACAATTTTATTGATAAGTCAAGCTTAGATGTTCTTAAAGATATGGCATTTTGTGTCAACACCCGATATAGGAAAAAAGCAGTAAAGGATATTTTGGAAGCAAGAAAGCTAATAGAAGTGGCATCGGTAAAACTAATTGCCGAAAAAAATGCCGACACTAAAGAATTAGATGACATTATCAATAAAGAAGAGGCTTTGATAAAAAGTAAAGAAAAAGATTGGACTATTATAGCAAAAACGGACTTTGAGTTTCATTTTAAGCTAATAGAGCTATCCTCAAATTCGGTATATTACGCTGTTATGAGCTCTTTTAGTAAAATTGCAAGTCAAATGACTGAACTTTTTTACAAAAATAACATCGACCTATTTAGTAGATATGTAAAAAAACATAAACAAATATCTTCCGCAATAAAAAATGGCGATGCAAATCTAGCTGCGGCCTTGCATCAAGAAATACTAGTACACGGAGAGCAGGCATATAACAAACTCAATCAATAGGGAGGTAAAAATGGGAAAGATTAAACAATCAAAGAACCTTACGACAAGAATACAATGGCTAAGAGATTATTATTTTGAGGGAGTTAAAAGGCCCTGGAATAACGAATATAAGGTTTTCACCACAGGGGCGCCCCACGATGAAATGTATAACGAACTTACCTACTATATCGTACCGGAAACCTATGCTTTCTTTGGGCCATTTCAAAAAGGATTGCCCCAAATCGCCAGAAAAATCGATATTCCTGACAATTTTTACTCTTTGAGCATTGCCGAAAGGCGGGCTTGGTTTGTTAAAGAGGCTCTGACCAAACACGTTCCATTGGACATTTTACCCGGGGAACTACTTTGCGGTGCCAACTTTAATTTGTTTACCAGTCATTGCCTGACAAAAAAAGAAAAAAAAGCGCGTGACATACTTCTTTACGGCAAAGATGGACTACGCGCAGAGACCATAGAATTCCACGACCGTGGCTTTGGCAATTGCGGAGCTACTAGCGGACACCTTATCCCCGATTATGAAACAATCCTTACTAAGGGCTTTAAGTATATTATAGAAAAGCTGGATAAAAAATACCTTGAGCTAACCGAAAAGCAAAAAAGCGGAAAAGAAGGCGCGCAAATTAGAGCTATGAAAACAGCGGCAGAAATGCCTTGCGAACTAGCTAAGCAGTTTTCCCAGCGCTTAAAAGTACTTGCCGCCACCGAAAAAGATATTTCACGCAAAAACGAACTTCTTCAAATGAGTCAAAATTTGGAAGTTGTTCCTTACAATCCGGCAAAGGACTTGTGGCAGGCAATGCAATCGCTTTGGTTAACGCATATGCTAGTTATGTCCGACGAAAATTATCCGGGCCCTGGCGTATCCTTTGGTAGATTGGATCAATATCTATATCCGTTCTACTTAAAATCTCTCGACCAAGGTATGTCCGAAAGTTTTATGAAAGAAATCTTTGAATGTTTTTGGATGCATTGTAATACTGCTTATGACGCCCAAATAAAAGTGGGTATGAATCAAGGCATTACCGCTGGCTTTGGTCAGCTGTTTATGATAAGCGGCGTTGACCAAAACGGACAAGACCTAACTAATGATTTGTCTTATCTACTCCTTGACGTCATTGACGATATGAGTCCTATTCTAGAGCCAAAACCTAATGTGCGTATTCACAAAAATTCCCCCGAAAAACTACTAAAAAAAGTAGCCGATATGATAGCAGATAGTCAAGGGGCGCCTTTTTTACTTAACTTTGATGAAAGATCAATGGCAGGGTTACTTCGCGAAGCAAAAAAGAGCGGTTGTGAAGACAAAATAAATCTAAGTAACGTGTGCGACTATGCTTCGGTTGGTTGTCTGGAAAACACTATGGTCGGTAACGACCGTTCCAGCACGGTTGATGTTAACCTAAATTTGCTTAAAGCTATAGAACTTACCTTAGCTAGAGGCGGAGAGCTACGGCAATACACTGATGCCGTTTGGAACAAACCGCATATCCCAAAAACCTTTTTAGATACAGGCGACGCTACAAAGTTTGCCAGTTTTGAAGAGTTTTATTCATCGTTTGAAAAGCAAACTAAATTTTTAGTTAAAAGAATATTCGAGCTTTATGACAAGAGCGACAGCGTAAGAGCAAAGTTCCACCCTACTCCATATCTATCTTTGCTAATCAAAGGTTGCATAGAAAAAGCGCTTGACGTCACCCAAGGCGGAGCAGAACTAAGGTTTATTACCGTTGAGGGAGTCACTTTCGCTACAACTGTTGACAGCCTACTTGCCGTAAAACATCTTGTTTTTGACAAAAAAGTTTGCACAATGGAAGAACTTATTACCGCCCTAAAAGATAATTGGGTTGGTCACGAAAAATTGCAAGCTATGGCAAAAAACAAAGCGCCAAAGTACGGTAGAGATGATGAGGAAGCTGACGCACTTGCCCAGAAGTTTATGCACCTTTGGGCGGAGGAATGTTGGAAGTATAAAACAACTGCTACCAATGCCCAGCTAAGGCCGGGTATGCTTAGTTGGAACTATTGGGTAGGCGACGGCTATATTTTGCCCGCCAGCCCCGACGGCAGAGCCAACGGACAATTCTTTTCCAACGCCATTTGTCCCAGCAACGGCGCCGACACAAAGGGGCCTACAGCCAACATAAACTCTGTCGGAACAGCCCTAGGCGGCAAAAGTACTGACGGCGATTATTTAGACTATATAAACTATTTACCCAACGGAGCCAGCCACACAATTACCCTTTCTCCTTCTCTCGTCCGTGATGACGGACATAAACAAAAGCTCATTGCACTATTAAAAGGTTACGCCGAAAACGGCGGAACGGCTTTGCAAATAAATATTCTTGATGCCGAAACACTAATCGAAGCGCAAAAAAATCCCTCGGAATACAGACACCTTCTTGTTAGGGTAACAGGCTATAACGCATATTTCTCTTCTATCGGTCGGGAACTACAGAACGAAATAATCGCAAGAGAAATACACAACAAATATTAGGATACATTATGCAAACTTATATTCTCGACATACAAAAAATGTCCACAGAGGACGGACCTGGGATAAGAACGACAGTGTTTTTTAAGGGTTGCAACCTTAATTGCAAATGGTGTCACAATCCAGAATCCATATCTTTAGGACAGCATATATTTTGGCTTGAAGATAGGTGTATGGGTTGCCATACTTGTATAAAAATATGCCCAAATAATGCGATTTCTATGAAAAGTGACGGCATAACTATTGACCAAAAACTATGCGATTTTTGCAATAAGTGCGTGGAAGAATGTCCCACGAACGCCCTTGAAATTAAAGGGGAAGTAATATCTGTATCTAACCTTGTTAATGAACTAATGAAAGATAAGGCATACTATGACACAAGCGGGGGCGGAATAACGCTTAGTGGCGGCGAAGTAGCTCTTAATTGGCAATATGCTTTGGAACTACTAAAACAGCTCAAAATAAAAGGCGTTCACACCGCTATAGACACCGCAGGTAATTATCCTTATTCTATACTAGAGAGCCTTCTTCCCTTTACTGACCTAATTTTGTACGATATCAAGCACATAGATAATGCTAAGCACAAAAAGCTTACCGGAGTTGAAAATAATTTAATATTGCAAAATGCCAAAAACATAGGCAAGTTAGAAAAAACTAAAATTTGGGTAAGAACGCCCATTATTCCTGATTCTACCGACTCCGAAGATAATATAATCGGCATAGCTAATTTTATTAAGGAGAATATGCCAAATATCGAACGGTGGGAACTTATTAGCTTTAATAACTTGGGCAAGCAAAAATACAAGTTACTTGGCAGAGATTGGGCTTATAAAGATTGTCCCCTAATAACAAAAGAAAAAATGCAAAGACTAAGTAGCTTAGCAAAGGAAATAACCAACAAAGCAATGTGGTCGGGAGCGACCAAACTGGAGGTAAAGTTATGAAAGCAATAATTAGCAACGAAGACAAACAAAAATTCGCCGTAACGGGCAAAATTGGCTTAATATCTACAATAAGTCCTTTTGGGGAACCTCATGTTACCCTTATTACTTCCCTTCAGGCAAAGGATGACAATACTATTATGTGGGGACAATTTACTCACGGACTTAGCAAAGAGTATATTTACAAAAATCCTCTAACTAGCTTCCTTATACTTAACTTAGAAAAAAAGTGGTGGCGTGGCAAAACCGAATATAGAGACAGCGTAGAAACAGGCGAAGACTTTGATATGTACAATAATCAGCCCCTTTTCCGCTATAATACCTACTTTGGTATAGGCAAAGTTCATTATATGACACTTACCGACTTCTCAGGTCAGCAAGACCTGCCTATGGGCGGTATAATAAAGGGCGCGCTTCTTGGCAAACTAATAAAGCCCTTTGTAAAGCCCTCCCCCGATGGCATCAAAAAAATCAAGGGTATTAGCGTCAAGCTAGCCAAAGACCTGACTTCTCTAAAGTTCCTATCCTACATAGATGAAGAAGGCTTCCCAGTTCTTATTCCAGTTCTGCAAGCAACCATGAAAGACGAAGGCAGAATAATAATTCCCCTAACCGCCTACGCCAAAGAACTCAAAAAAATAAAGCCCGGTGCCAAAGTAGCCTTATTTTATGCCAATTTAGAACTATCCAGCGTGCTTTTCCAAGGTTATTTTACCGGAATAGAAAAAAAGCTAGGCATAGTTTATGCCGTATTTGACATCTCCAAAGTCTACAACTCCATGGTACCCGTCCCTGGCTACATCTACCCTATGGAACCATATGCAACTATACATTAAAGCAAATTTCGTCTATCTTCGCATACTTATTTACTCAACAAATACAAGAACCGCCTTAATAAGAAAAGGCGGTTCTTTGATAAAGACCTATTTCAAATATAGTATAAATTATTGATATCCTATTTGTATTAACAACCCTATTTGTTGTATAATTTATTTATAATATAAAAAACCGCTACTTACCAACAAAACGGCGGTTTTTATTGTTAAATATTTTTGTAAGGATATAAGCGTAAAAATTATGATAGAACAAAGCCTGGACCGTTATGTAGAAAAGCTAAAAAACGGTGATAACAACGCTTTTAGTTATTTGTATGACAAGACTTATAAGGCTGTTTTCTTGTCGATATACAATATACTACACAATAGAGAAAGCGCCAAAGACATTGCTCAAGAAACCTATTTAACCGCTTATAACAAGATAGATATGTATAATTTGGGTACAAACTTTGTTGCCTGGATTGTTACAATCGGAAAAAGGCTTGCGCTTAACGAACTAAAAAAGCACAATAAAGAATTCTCCGTTGACTTTAACGAGAACGAGTCATTATACGGAGAATACAGCGTAACTGATAAGTTTGACACCACTACCTTGGACACCGCAAAAAAGGTCCTTCCGCCCGACGAGTACGAAATACTCATATACTGCGCGGTAAGCGGATACAAACGGCGAGAAGTAGCAAAAATTATGGATATTCCTATCGGCACTGTCACTTGGAAGTATAACAATGCAATAAAAAAAATAAAAGACGAATTAACGAAAAAGGAGGTTTAGATTATGAAAAACAAAGACATAATACGGGCAATAAAAAAAGAAGCAAATAGTTTTATCCCCGATATGAAAAGTCAAATAATGTCAAGCCTGCCTTTTAGTCAGGAAGACAAGCCAATAAGAGAAAAGCCGCGATTTTACAAAAGACCTGTTTTTGCCATTGCCGCTATTGTGCTTTGCTTGTCAGCAGCACTACTTTTGACATATTTTCTTTATAATCCGCAAACTGATGTAGCGATTTCTAACAGCTATATTTCTATAGATATAAACCCTTCAATTGAACTAACCGCCGACAAAAACGATATAGTTACTTCTATCCGTCCTATGAATGCCGATGCGGCAATACTAATTTTTGAAGAAAATTTTTCGGAAATGAGTGTTGAAGATGCCTGCGTAAAAATTGTTAGCCTTGCCGTAGAGGCAGAATATATTGACGCAAATTCAGAAAACGCCATAAATATAATAGGAATCAATGACAATCAAAAGCACGAAACTGCTTTATCTAATAAAATTCGCAATAAATTGCAAAATTATTTGACAGAAAACTCCATTTCTGCAAACCTAAATACATCAACCAACCCTTCAAAAGAACTCAAAGAGGCTGCTAAACAACATAAAGTTACCGTAGGAAAAATGGAATTATTAAATCAGTTGCTAGAAAAATACCCCGAAATAACTTTTGAAGAAGCAAAAAAGAAATCAGTAAAAGAAATAAACGAGTTATTAAAAAATTATGATGAAGAAGCCATAACAAACCTGGCCTCTACTCTGGAAGATGAATACGCAAAGGCTCGGCAGAATATTCATAATGAGCTTCAAAGAGAAATATCAGAAATAGAAAACAATTATGCCGACATATTAGGAGCTATAAATAACGTTATTGCTCTTTCGGAAAATCAAAATGGTTTTCCAGCCTTTCAAAACTCGGTAATTACTTTTAATGAAGATTTCCCCGCGCATAAATATAATGGAATAATTGCTATTAGCAAAAGACAAGAAATAAAAAGTCATTTCGAAAATTTGCTTGAGCAAATGCAAACTACTATGAATCAAGAAAAACAGGAGAAACAAGAGAATGTGGCAACTGATACCCGTCAACAAATAAAAAACAAATGGAAAAACCACTATAATACTGATTAAAATAAAAATATAAATTTTTTCCCAACAAAAAGCTATACTATCATTGTTATTATTTGTGT
>CAYIZR010000049.1:0-7497 GCA_964367755.1 uncultured Christensenella sp.
GGCTATAGTCCCAAAAAAGGCGAACCAAGAGTTTTGCCAATATATCAAAGCACAACTTTTGCTTATGATACCCCCGAAGAAATGGGCGATTTATTCGACTTAAAAAGCGAAGGTTATTTTTATACCCGTCTTGGCAATCCCACCAACGGAGGATTGGAAGAGAGAATAACAGCCCTGGATAATGGAATAGGAGCGCTGGCATGCTCTAGTGGAATGGGTGCAACAACAATGGCTGTTTTTACCGTTTGCCACAAAGGCGATAATATTGTTTCTTTTTCTACCATATACGGCGGAACTTATAATCTTTTTTCTACAACTTTGCCAAAAATAGGCATTGATTGCCGTTTTGTTGAGCCTAATGCTACTGAGGCAGAAATAGAAAAACTGATAGATAACAATACTAAGATTATTTTCTGCGAAACTATAGCTAATCCCGCAATAAATGTTGCTGATTTTGAAAAATTGAGCAAAATAGCAAAAAAATACGGCATTTTGTTAATGGTGGATAACACTTTGGCAACGCCGATTATTTGCCGTCCGTTTGAGTGGGGAGCAAATATCATTATTTATTCTTCCACAAAGTATCTAGACGGTCACGCTTGTGCGCTTGGAGGAATAATTGTTGACGGAGGTAATTTTGAATTTCTCAATAATCCCCGCTACGCAGATTTTAATATACCTGACGAGAGTTATCACGGTATGGTGTATGCAAGGGATTGTGGCAACAAAGCCTTTATTGTTAAGGCAAGAGTGCAAATTATGAGAGATATAGGGGCGCAAATGGCTCCAATGAATGCTTTTTTGACTCACAACGGAATAGAAACATTGCATTTAAGAATGGCTCGACATAGTGAAAACGCGTTAAACGTGGCAAAACTACTGGAGGCAAGTGATTTAGTTGAGTGGGTAAAATACGGTGGGTTGGAAAACGACCTTAATTATCCTCTAGTTGTCAAATATTTTGATAATAAAATGGCTTCGGGTATGATTTCTTTTGGAATAAAGGGGGGCAGAAAAGCCGCATCCGAATTCCAAAAAGCGCTTAAACTGTTTAGAATTGTTACCCATATAGCCGATTCTAGAAGTTGCGTACTGCACCCGGCTAGTTCTACACATCGTCAATTATCTGATGCCGAGTTAATTTCCTGTGGAATAAGCGACAATCTTGTCAGACTTAGCGTAGGAATTGAGGATATAGGAGATATTTTAGAGGATATTTCTAATGCGCTTAAAGCAAGCGCAATTAACGGATAAAAGGGAGGGAATATGCCTTTAGTAATACCAAAAGAAATACCTGCCTTTGATGTGCTTACCGGAGAAAACATATTTGTTATGGGTAGTTCCAGGGCAAAAATGCAGGATATCCGTCCCTTGGAGCTGGCTATTTTGAATCTTATGCCTACAAAGGTGGAGACAGAAACACAGCTTATGAGGGTGCTAAGCAATAGCCCCTTGCAGGTAAACATTACACTTATTAGGACAGCTAGCTATAATCCTTCTAATATATCGCAGACCCATATGGATAAGTTTTATCAAACTTTTGATGAAATAAAGCATAAAAAATTTGACGGACTTATTGTCACTGGCGCCCCTGTAGAAACAATGGATTTTAACGACGTCAAGTATTGGGAAGAACTATGTATGATTTTTGACTTTGCCGAAAGGAACGTTACTTCTTCAATTTTTATTTGTTGGGGAGCGCAAGCTGCTATGAATTACTATTATGATATTGGCAAAAGACCGCTAGAAAAGAAGCTTTTTGGCGTGTATAAGAACCATCCTATAATAGAGTTTGACCCATTACTTAGGGGGCTTAACGACAATTTTAAGGTGCCACATTCGAGGTATACCGAAGTTGATGAAAAGTCACTGCGAGAGGATGGAAGACTTATAGTGCTTTCCGAGGGTGAGGATTGTGGAATTAGTATAGCCAAAAGTATTGACGGAAAAAAGTTCTTTTTCTTTGGACACAGCGAATACGATAGAGAAACCTTAAAAAACGAGTATCTTCGCGATAAGGAAAAGGGACTTGATGTTAGTATGCCCGAGTATTATTTTGTCGATAACGATTTAGACAAAATCAATATGGGTTGGAAATCGACGGGGCATTTGTTATTTAACAATTGGCTTAACTATTACGTTTATCAGGTTACGCCTTATGATATCGGGAGATAGAGTTGGTTATAAAAAAAATATATTTAGAGAACTTTTTAAGTTATCCTACTTTGTTTTTGGAGCTTAATGAAGGGGTGAACGTTTTGACGGGGGCAAATGCCGCCGGCAAAACCAACCTGATTGAAAGTATATTTTTTGCGGCAATTGGTAAGTCGGCAAGAGGGCTAAAGGATAAGGAACTAATAAGTTGGCAGTCAAATAAGCCGGCAAGAATAAAAATACTGGTGGAGAAAAAGTACTCCAAACATACGGTAGAAATACAGATAGACCAGATGGGTAAAAAGCGCGCGCTTATAGACGGTTTACCGGTTCAGCGTATGAGCGAATTATTAGGCGGGATTGGAGTGGTGTTTTTTTCTCCCGACGAAATGAAGCTAATAAAAGAGTCTCCTGTCGACCGCAGACGCTTTATGGATATTAGCTTGTGCCAATTAGATAAGATATATCTTAATACTCTTATGAGATATAATAAGCTGTTAGCTCAGCGCAATAAGGTGTTAAAAACTTACAAAAACAGTCATTCTCTTAAGGAAATGAGCGACCTGATTGTGGACAAAATGGTCGATTGCACCGAATATATCATTTTGCGCAGGCAAGAATTTTTAACTAAGCTCGCACCTTTGGCAAATGAAAAACATCTTATGTTAACAGGCGGCAAGGAAAGCTTGGAAATAGCTTACGAAACCGAAGATATTGACTTTTCAGATATGAAAAACAGTTTAAGTAAGCTGTATGAAAAAAATATGGAAAAGGATTGTCGCTTGGAATATACATCGGTAGGCATTCACCGTGACGATATTAAGATTTCGGCGGGGGACATAGACGTTAGGAAATATTGTTCGCAGGGGCAGAAAAGGACTGCGGCGCTAAGCCTAAAGCTTGCAGAAGTAGAATCCTTTTATACCGTCAGCGGAGAAAAGCCAGTTTTGCTAATGGACGATGTTTTGAGCGAACTAGACTGTGAAAGGCGGAAATGTTTGTTTGATAGTCTTAACGCTCAAACAATCGTTACTTGTACCGAGTTTGAAAAAAATATAGCCGATAAATATACCTTGTATGAGGTAAAAGACCGAAAAATTTCTTTAGTGAGGAAGACTGATGATTAACGAGAAAAAACAAATAATTGCCGATTTAATCAAAATCGACGGAGTAACTAATCAAGAAATATACCAAGCGCTTGAGATTCCCGCAGACAAAAAAATGGGAGACTTTAGTTTGCCGTGTTTCCGTTTTAGCAAACTTCTGCGTAAGGCGCCCATGATTATCGCCCAAGATATTGCCCAAAGTATTAAGACTTTGACGTATCCTGTTACAAGCGTTGCTGCCCTTAACGGCTATGTAAACTTTTTGACTGACAAATTATATACCACCAAAAAGGTATTGAAAGAAATCGAGGAAAAAGGGAGTAGTTACGGCGACAGCAAGGAAGGAGAGGGTAAAACAGTTTGTATAGATTATTCTTCAATAAATATAGCTAAGCCTTTCCATATTGGACACCTCAGCACAACGGTTATCGGCGGATGTCTTTACAGGGTCTACAAAAAACTTGGTTATAAATGCGTTGGCATAAATCATTTAGGTGATTGGGGAACTCAGTTTGGTAAGCTAATCGTGGCGTTTAAGCTATGGTGTAGCGAGGAAGAGTTAAACAGGGAAGGAATGAAAGTTCTTACCGCAATTTACGTAAAATTCCACGATGAGAGCGAAAAAGACCCTTCTTTGGAGGACCAAGCAAGGCTGTGGTTTAAGAAAATAGAGGACGGCGATGCCGAGGCTTTGCGCCTATTTAATTTGTTTAAGGAAATAACACTAAAAGAGGTGGATAAGACCTACAAAAGGTTAAAAATCAGCTTTGACAGCTATGCCGGGGAGAGCTTTTATAACGACAAAATGGAACCTGTGCTTGCCGAGCTTGAAAAAGAAGGTCTGCTAGAAATAAGCGAGGGCGCAAAGGTGGTTAATTTAGAAAAATATGATATGCCACCCTGCCTTTTGGTAAAAAATGACGGGGCTACTTTGTACGCTACAAGAGATTTAGCGGCAGCGTTCTACCGCAAAAATACCTATGATTTTTATAAATGTTTATATGTTGTTGCTTATCAGCAGAATTTGCACTTCAGACAGTGGTTCAAGGTTATTGAACTTATGGGTATGGATTGGGCAAAATCTTTATCTCACGTTGCTTTCGGTATGGTTAGTCTAGAAGACGGCGCGATGAGTACACGCAGGGGCAAAGTTGTTTTGCTTGAGGATGTGCTCAATAAGGCAGTGGAAAAAAGCCTTGCTATTATTAGCGAAAAAAATCCTAACTTAGATAATAAAGAAGCTGTTGCCGAAAAGGTGGGTGTTGGCGCGGTTATTTTTTCTACTATGTATAACAACCGTATTAAGGATACAGTTTTTAGTTACGATAAGGTACTTAATTTTGACGGAGAAACAGGTCCGTATGTTCAATACACCAACGCAAGAACAATTAGTTTACTTAGTAAAGCGGGAAAATATGATATAAAAAGTGTTGATTATAGCGGACTTGATAATGAAGAAAGCCACGCTGTTATAGCATTGCTAGAAAAATTCCCCTCGATTATTACAGACGCCGCCGAAAAATATGAGCCGTGCTATATAGGTAGGTTCCTTGTGGATTTGTGTAGAGAATTTAACCGTTTTTATCTTGCCAACAGAATAATTGGCGAACCCGATGCAGTAAAGTCGGCAAGGCTTATTTTGGTGGATGCTGTTCATAAAGTAATAGAGGAGGGATTGTCTCTAATGGGCATATCTTCTCCCGAAAAAATGTAAAAGGAGCAATATGTTAGACACGCATACTCATACCCTATATTCTTTTGACGGAAGAGATTCTGCAATAGATATGGCAAACAAGGGCAAGGAGCTGAACTTAGAGTATATGGCGTTTACCGACCATTATGACCGCGATTATGTTTATATTGATCGATATAGCTATGTAGGGCAAATTGACGTAGAAAATTATGTAAAGGGTGTAACTAAGCTCAAGGAAGAATATCCTTTCCTTGCTATGGGAATTGAGCTAGGCTACAGTGAGCTTGCCGAAAAAGATTATGTTACTTTGCTAAAAAATTATAAATTCGATTATGTGCTTAACTCTATTCACACGGTGGACGGAATGGATGTATATAACAGCGAGTATTTTTTGGATAAGACAAAGCATCAAGCCTATAGCGAGTATCTAAAAAAGGTACTAAAAAGTACAAATGCAAACTATCCGTACAACGCTATTTCTCATATTGGCTTTGCCCGAAAAAATTCTACCTATCAAGACAATTATATGCCGATAGAAGAATATGCCGATATTGTCGATGCAATATTTGTCAGTATTATTGAAAAAGGAAAAACTTTGGAAGTAAACAGCAACGTAAAGACAAAAGACTTTATGCCGTGCAAAGACTTTTTGAAAAGGTATTATGAGTTAGGCGGAAGGAGTATATCTTTTGCATCTGATGCCCACGTTGCTAGCAGGGTTTGTGATATGTATGAGGAAGCTTGCGAACTAGTTAAGTCCATTGGGTTTACATATTGGACTGTTTACCGTGAAGGTAAGCCAAGTTATATAAAGATAGACTAAGTCGCCTTTTTGGGCAGACTACTTAGGATACACATAAAATATTGAGAGGGCAGAGGCTATGTTTAACAAAAAGATATTATACATAATTACCACGGCTATTTCTCTTTTGGGTATATTATTCTATTTTTCTCTAAATAGCGTGCTTGCGTTCGTTGGGTTTGTCACATTTATGGCGCTGCCTTATTTATTAGGAGCAATTCAAATAGTAAGCGCGGTATTATGCCTTATTTTTACCCTGCACAAGCCAAATAAAATAGCAATAATAGTTTTGTTTGTATGGAACATTATATTTATGGCGTTATGTATCGCATTGCTAGTTATTTTTAGCGGCTATATTACTGATATTTTGATGCAAGGATTATTAGTTTTTCTTATTATGCTTGCAATAACTATGGTTGTTTTTGTTATGTTTTATCTTCCAAAACTGGAATTTAAGAATAAAAAAGCTGTTAGCATCATTGTTTGCGTTGTCATTTGCCTTGCCATGGTAATGGGGTTTACTGACTTAAATAATCTCCGTATAAATTATATTACGCAAGGAGCGGTAGTTTATGCCGTCGGTGATGATTATCAAATAGTTTGGACGACCGAAGTTAAGGGTTTAGGTTACGTTACCATAAGCGGCCTTACTTTTTATGATGCCGTTGCCGGAAGTTTGGTAAGCGAAGAGAGGGTACACAAAGTTATTGTCCCTCAAGAGGTACTAAACGAGGCAAAAAGCTATACCGTTCACACCAAAAAGATGATATCAGAACAAGGCTATTATGCCGATATGGGCAAAGAGATTGCCAAAACGTATAATTTTCGTCCCATTGACGAGAGCGACGGAATTCAGTTTTTTTCGGTGGCGGATTCTCACGACAGCAATAATCCTCCCGCCAAAGCTGCAAGGTATTTTGGCAAGAATACCGATTTTGTGATTATGGGTGGAGATATGGTGTCTTTTTTGGAAAACGATACCGACCTAAACAGAATTGTAAATCTTGCATTTATGATGACCAAGGGAGAAATCCCCATAGTTTTTGCCAGAGGCAACCACGAGTTAAAGAGTGAGAAGAGCGAAAGGTTATATCGCTACGTGGGAGCGGACAACACTGACTTTTATTATACTTTCCGTATAGGGAGTGTTTGGGGAGTGGTTTTGGATATGGGAGAAGACCACGAGGATAGCTGGTATGAGTTTTATGGTACGGCGGTTTTTGACGATTATAGAAAAGCTCAAATAGACTTTTTGGATGAGATAATTGCCGATAGCGCAAAAGAATACGGCGCAGAGGATGTGACGTTAAGAATAGGCGTATGCCATATTCCCACCGCTTTTACCGATTTTATGCGTGATTATATGTACGCCGACCTTATCAATATCAATAGTAGACTTAACCAAATTAATCTTAACTGTATGATAAGCGGACATTTGCACGAAGTTTTTGTCACCGAAGACGACTATGCGGCAGGCGCGCCGTTAACTTATATGGATAACTATAATGGCAAGACCAATACCGAGACGTCATATTTAGCAACTGGTGCGGAGTATTATAATATTATTTGTTCCAAGAGAAGCAGAGCTCAGCGTGACAAAGAAAAGAGTGGCAGATATTTTATAGGAGCGGCTTTGGAGTGGAAAGATAATGAGTTTATTCTCAAATTTATCAATGATAACAATGCTGTTGTTTCTACAATCAGTCCTTTTGAAAATAAAGATTACGGGAAAATAATAAACC
>CAYIZR010000050.1:0-7458 GCA_964367755.1 uncultured Christensenella sp.
TATATCTCCTTCTCTCACGATAACGCCATAAGGTTATTTATGATTACTTTATTTTGGAAAGTGGCAGCGAAGAGCTTGAATGGGCATTTATTAGACTAAATAATGCTTTGTCTTTTTCTCCGTCAAAAGCTATTTTTTCTAAGATTTTTGACATCGAAAAGGAGGGTATTTGTCAAAGCGAAGGTAAAATTATGCCTCCATCAACATTTCTTAATAGCGGTTTTGGCGGATATAACTACGATAATTATTATTATCAACAAAGCGCTTTTCCTACGTATTTGCCATATAGCGCGGTAATTGCCGACAAGAAAGGAGGTTTTTTGGCAACTAATAACGGAGGAGGTTTCTTTTATTTTGATAATTCAAGGGAAAACAAAATGAGCAGATTTGATAATAATTGTGTTTTTGACCGTCCTTCAGAGTATTTATATATAAAAACTATTAACGGTTATCACAGAATCAATGGCGGTAGTGGCAATAATCGCATCACAATGTACGAAAAAGCTCAAATTATCTATACAACTAACATCAATAAGCTCAATAGTACCGTTGCCGAATATATGATTTGTGAAGGTAGAATAAAGGTTACCGAAATAGAAATAAGGAACTTTTCGGAAAGCCTTTATGAATTTATATATTCGCTGTATCCTGCGCTGAATTGGGTATATAACCCCGATTTAATTACTTTTACGCAAAAAAACGATATGATTACCATTACTAACGTAGGGAATCAAACATCTTTGTATATCAAAATAATAGTTGACAATCCCGAAAATATTACACTTATGGGAGAAAGAGAGGTTTTGCCGTATTTTGAATACTATTCCGACAAAAACGCTGAGAACATCTTTATTTGTGCCACGCAAGACATAAATTTGTGTCTGTCTATTAACCGCAACAATATAGGGTTTTATCGCGAAAAAACTTTGGCTGATCTTGTCTTTTTGGATAAAATCACTGTGAATTCCGAAAAAAAATCTTTTGATTTGTTAGTCAATTTCTTGCCAAAACAGATATATTTTAGCAGAATACTAGGAAAATTCGGTTTTTATCAAGTTGGAGGAGCAACAGGTTTTCGCGACCAATTGCAAGATAGTTTGGCTTTTTTGCACTATGGAGAAATAACCAGAGAACATATAATAAATGCAGCTATGCACCAATACGAAAGTGGTGACGTTATGCATTGGTGGCATCATCCAAAATTTGGATTGAGGACAAAAATCACCGATGATAGGCTGTTTTTGCCCTATTCTGTATGTGAATATATTGATTGGAGCGGTGATATCGAAATATTAGATTGTCTTTTGCCGTATCTTAACTCTCCTGAATTGTCGCACCACGAGGAAAGCCGACTAGAAAACCCCGAATATACCACTTATAAGGACTCTTTGTTCCGTCATTGCCTTAGAGCGATAAGGATTTCGTTAAAATTCGGCGAGCATAACCTCATTGTTATGGGCAAGGGGGATTGGAATGACGGTATGGACGATATTTGCGGTTTGGGAAGGGGAGAAAGTGTATTTAACAGCATGTTTTGTTATGAAGTTTTAATAAAATTTGCAAAAATCGCCCCCGACGACTTAAAGGAAGAAATGCTAAGTATTGCCGAAGGTTTGCGTAAGGCGATTAACTCATACGCATTCGAAGGGGATAGATATAAGAGGCTTTATAGTGACGATAACAGGTGGTTTGGCAGCAATGAGAGTAAGGCGTTGCAATTAGATTTATTGGTTCAAAGCTATGCTGTTATTTCTCAGGTTGCCGAAGAAAAAAGGGCAGAAACAGTACTAAATACCGCAAAAAAACTAATTGATTATGATGCAGGTATAATTAAACTCCTTTCTCCGCCCCTTACTAAAGAGACATATTTTGGTTATATTTCCGCCTATCCAAAGGGGGTAAGAGAAAACGGAGGGCAGTATACTCACGCAACAATGTGGTATTTGATTGCTTTAACAAAAATTAACCGTCAAGACGAAGCATTTGAGTTGTTTCAAATGCTTAATCCTGTAGAAAAATGTCGAACAGAGGAAGGTAATAAGCGGTATATGGGCGAACCTTATGTTTTTAGCGGAGATGTCTATAGTACTATAGACAACTACGGCAGAATGGGTTGGAGTTGGTATACAGGCAGCGCAGGCTGGGCGCATAAGCTAGTAATTGAAAACTTTTTTGGTCTGATTTTACGCAATAAAAAGCTAAGAATACAACCAAAATTGCCAAAAAAACTTGATTATTCGGTAATTACCTACCATAATGATGATGCCGTATATACTATAGAGTATCGTAAGAGCGAAGCAAAATTTATTACCCTAAACGGAGTTGTTGTTGAGGGGGATATTACCTTAGAAACGACCGGAAACCATAAAATTCGTGTTGAAACTAATTGACTTTGCCTCTTAATAAATATATTATATATACATGGATATTTTTGACAGTAATAGAGTTAAAGGAATGCCTTTGGCAGAAAGAATGCGCAGTGAAAGGCTGGAAGATTTTATAGGACAAAAGCATCTTGTCGGTCAAGGTTGTCTTTTGAGGCGGGCAATTGCCTCAGACAGACTGGGAAGCTGTATTTTTTATGGCCCTCCAGGCACAGGCAAAACTACTTTGGCAAATGTTATTGCCAAGACTACTTCCTCATACTATGTCTATATGAATGCAATATCCAGCGGAGTTGCCGACGCGAAGAAAGTAATTGACGAGGCAAAAAATAATCTTGCTTATTTTGGCAAAAAAACCTATCTTTTGCTTGATGAATGTCATCGCTGGAACAAAGCGCAATCAGATTGTGTACTAAGCGCTATCGAAAAAGGGGAGATTATTTTTATAGGAAGCACCACCGAAAACCCTTATGTAAATATGACAAGGGCGATTGTTAGCCGTTGTAGAGTTTTTGAGTTTAAGCCCTTATCTGATGAAGACATCAAAGAAGGTGTATTAAGGGCGGTTTCCGACAAAGAAAATGGTTTAGGAAATTATGATGTTTTGTTGTCAAATGAGGCATTATCACATATTGTATATGTAAGTAACGGAGATTTGCGGGTAGCGCTAAATGCTTTAGAGCTAGCCGTTCTTACCACACCGTCAAATAGCGATGGTTTGATAGAAATAACAGCTGAAATTATGGCTCAATCAACGCAAAAGCCTATACTTAGCATCGATAACGACCAGTATTATGACCTGCTTAGCGCATTTTGCAAAAGCGTAAGAGGAAGTGACGAAAATGCCGCTTTATTTTACGCAATGAGACTAATTGATTCGGGTTGTGACCCTGTAGTAATTGCTAGAAGACTAATAGCGCATTCTGCCGAGGATGTTGGCCTTGCCGACCCGAACGCTCTTAATATTGCAATAAACGCTATGTACGCTATAGAAAGAATGGGTATGCCAGAAGGCGCAATCCCTCTTAGCGAGGCTATTATTTACGTAACTAAGTCTCCTAAGTCTAACAGCGTAGTTATTGCATTGCAGGCGGCTCAAGAAACAGCTAAGGAAGGGCATAATAAAGTGCCTGACCATCTAAAAAATACAAACTATGCCAACGAAAAGCGGAATTTATACAGATATCCGCACGACTTTGGCGGATACTGCCCACAACAATATTTGCCAGACAGTATTAAGGATAAAGTTTTTTACGTTCCCGGAGATAACGGAGAAGAAAAAAAATATAAAAACAATATATGGAGGTTGTAAAATGAAAGAACTGAAAGGATCAAAAACCGAGCAAAACTTATGGACGGCTTTTGCCGGAGAGAGTCAAGCAAGGAATAAGTACGATTTTTTTGCATCAAGAGCAAAAAAAGACGGATATGAGCAAATCGCCGATTTTTTTGCGCAGACCGCTTTGAATGAAAAAGAGCATGCAAAGATATGGTTTAAGCTACTAAGTGGCATAAACAAAACTGAAGAGAATCTTATTGCAGCTGCTGAGGGCGAAATGTACGAGTGGACTGATATGTATGCTAAGTTTGCAAAAACTGCCGCGGAAGAAGGCTTTACCGACATCGCAGCTTTGTTTGCTGGAGTTGCCGATATCGAAAAAGACCATGAAGAAAGATATAGAAAATTACTTAGCAATATAAAAGATGGTTCAGTATTTGTTAAGGATAAGAAAACAGTTTGGAAATGCCGTAATTGCGGTAATGTAGTTTCTGAAGTAGAAGCTCCTGAGGAATGCCCTGTTTGCGCACACCCAAAAGCTTATTATGAATTGTTAGTAAAAAATTATTAATTACATATATATGGAGGGGTAAATGATAGAAATTTCTAATTTGTCCAAAGCTTACGCTAATAGTGGAGTAAAAGCAGTGGACGGCGTGGATTTGGTAGTTAAAGGCGGAGATATATACGGTTTTTTGGGACCAAACGGAGCAGGGAAGTCAACTACAATAAAATGTTTGACAGGTATATTGCCTTTTACTGAAGGAAGTATAAATATTTGCGGGCATAATCTAAAAGATGACCCTATACAAGCTAAGTCGAATATTGGTTTTGTTGCTGACGAACATACTCTTTATGAGGGACTAACCGGCCATGAGTATGTTAATTTTATTTCCGATGTATTTGGCGTTGATGCCAGTGTTCGTAAAGAAAGGGTAGCAAAGTATGGTACACTGTTTGATATGACAGATAAGCTTCATGACAAGATATCTACATATTCTCACGGTATGAAACAAAAAGTAAGTATAATTGCCGCGCTGGTACATCAACCACCCGTTTGGGTTTTGGACGAGCCGCTTACAGGACTTGACCCGAAAAGCAGTTATGAACTTAAGCAAATGATGATTGAGCACGCTAAAAATGGCAATGTAGTATTCTTTTCTTCCCACGTATTGGAAGTAGTAGAAAAGCTTTGCACCAAAGTAGCTATCATCAATAAAGGCAAAATAGTAACTGTTTGCGATATGAAAGAATTGCAGGAAAGAAGAAATGATGTTAGCTTAGAAGATTTGTTCTTAAACATAACTGGCGTGTATAATGGAACTAGCGAAGAGGGCGGAAGCAATGAAACAATCTAATATGTTTTGGACGGTTTTCAAAACCGCTGCAAAGGATATGTTTTTTTCAAGCTCCAAATTTTTCAAAATAAATAGAACGGAACAATCCAAAAAAACAGAAATCCTTGGCCTTGATAATAAAAGAAGTAATAAAAAGGCAGGCAAAATAGCTGGCAAGGTAGGCTTAGGCGTACTTATGGGAGTGGGTATACTTGCATTACTGTTTTATCTAATTATGTACGTGTATTCTATTACCGTCGCGGCAATGCAAGCAAATTTACATAGAGAATTATTGTATACACTTTTGCTAATAACTCAAATAATGCTACTGTTTTTGGGCAGTATGACCACTTTGAATTTTTTATATTTTAGTAAAGACAATCAACTCTTATTTACTTTGCCAATTTCCGACAGACTGATTTTTGCAGTTAAGTTTTCGCTGTCATATTTATCTCAACTCATTATGAGCGCGTTTTTCGCTTTGCCCATATTGATAACATATGGAGTTACATTACTGATTAACGGAGGGGCAATTGGAGCGTCATATTTTGTATTTGCGGCAATCTCAGTATTGATTATACCCATTATTCCTTTGCTGTTAATTAGCTTATTATCCGTACCTTTGATGTATATTGCATCATTTTTGAAAAAGCGTGTGGTTGGCAAGACATTAGTTGTTGCCATAATATCACTGTTCTTTTTGGGTGTATATTTTATGTTTATCGGCGGAACGTTAAATATGAGTGTCAATGTTGATGAAAATAGTATACCCATTCTTTCTTCCGCTATTTCCAATATGCTAATTGGGGGCGGTAAAATAGGTATTTATAACTATAATCTTGTTAACGCAATGTTAGGTGTCAAAGTTGCTCTAAACTTCCTTATATATTTGGGAGCAGTCGCATTAGTATTTTTATTGTCACTTACTTTAAGTTCGCTATTTTACCGTAAGGGTATAAGTGTAATAATGGAAGATGGCTCGGCGGGAACAAATAAAAAAAGAAAGATTGACGAAAGCAAAACTTATTTGAAAAACAGTTTTCGCAGAAGTTTTTTTATAAAAGAAATTAAGACTATTTTTGCTACACCGAGCTTATTTATGAACAGTATAATAGGTTTGGTTGCTGTCCCTTTGTTAATAATTATTATGGGTGGGAATATGTTTAATTTTAGCGAAGAAGGTACCATTCTTACACTGGCTAGCGAATTAGGCACAATAGGATTTATTTGCTATTTTTCTTCCCTTATGATGTCTTCAACTAATACTTTGTCATTGGTGGGCTTTTCTTTGGAAGGGAAGAACATGTATATATTAAAAACTCTTCCGCTAAAAACTAAGGACATAATTATAAGCAAGCTTGCTGTTGCCAATATCTATAATTTCCTATTGTCGATTGTAGCAGGAATTACCTTTATCTTTATAAGCACATTCCATAACGTTTTTATTGGTATTTCGATAATGGCGCTATTGATGGTAAACGGACTGGCTATTTCTGCAATTGGTATGCATAATGATATTAAAAATCCTAATTGCAAGTACAAAAATATTGCTGAACTTACCAAAAACAACAAGAAAGTATTTAAGCCAATGATGATTAGCTTAGGAATCGGTTTAACTTATATGATTTTTGGCATAATGCTTAGCTCTTTGGCCACATCGGGTTCCTTATCTGATTGGACGGCATACCTATTATTTTTCGGCGTAATGCTCGCAATAAATCTTTTGTTTGGTTTTATTGCTTTCAAAAAGTTATTTGATAACGCAGAAGAATATTTTTATCAAATTGAGGCATAAATGAGAAAGATAGCATTAGACGTAGGAGATGTAAGAATAGGCATTGCCACAAGCGACCCGATGGGTATTATTGCTAGCGGATATGAAACCTATACAAAAACAAAAAGCGAAGAAAAGGATTTCACTTACTTTTCTGAGCTAGCCAAACAAAAGCTATGCGATACTTTTGTATTAGGTTTGCCAATAAATATGGACGGAACTGAAGGCCCTAGGGCTATTATGGTCAGAGAATTTGGTGAAAAGTTGAAAAAATATACCGATATTAAGGTTGTTTTTCAAGACGAAAGGCTCAGCACTGTTAGTGCAGAAAAAGCGTTAATTGAAGGCGGTATGCGTAGAGAGCAACGCAAGAAAGTAATAGATAAAGTAGCAGCCAGCATTATATTGCAAAGCTATTTAGACAGAATTAACTAACTTAAGGAGTATATAAAATGAACGAAAAAGAAAAGACTTACATTGAAGACGAAGACGAAATAGTTACCCTAACCTACGACGATGGCGAAACTGAAGATTTTTATAATCTTGCAGAACTAGACTATGAAGGGAAATGGTATATATATCTTGCTCCGGTTAATCCAAATGAAGATTTTACCGAAGATGAAGTAATCATTTATGAAATGGCAGAGGATACCGATGGCAATGAAGAGTTTTTGCCCATAGAAG
>CAYIZR010000051.1:0-7390 GCA_964367755.1 uncultured Christensenella sp.
GGTTTCTACCGCCTCAGCTCCGGTATTCATAGGCAAAATTTTGTCTTTGCCGGTAAGTGCGCAGAGCTTTTCGTAAAATTGACAAAGAACTTCATTATGGAAAGCTCTTGAAGTTAGGGTGACTAAATCAAGCTGATTTTTGGCAGCCTCAATTATTTCGGGGTGACAGTGGCCAAAATTAAGCGCCGAATAAGCAGAGAGCATATCAAAAAAACTCTCTCCCTCAGGATTGTAAGCAATGGCTCCCTCTCCTTTGACAATAACCACATTTTTTGGTTTGTAATTATTTGCGCCGTACTTTTCGGTCTTTGCAATTATTTCCTTAGTTCCTAACATCTTGCCGCCTCCTAAAAATTATACATTAACACTATTATTATATACTCAATTGCAGTTTTTGTAAATCAAAAGGGCGCCAAGGTGATATTTTTTGAGAGAAAATACAGCTATAGCTTTGCTGTTATTGAGTTTTAAGTAGCTTTAATTATTTATGGTATTGAAATACTTGTTTTTACATGGTAGAATAATAGAAAAAACGGAGACTATATATGAGCGTTAAAAATGTACCTTACAAGGAATTGGTAGTATATCAAATTTGGCCGAGAAGTTTTTGCGACGGCAACGGCGACGGAATAGGTGACCTTACCGGTATTTATTCCAAATTAGAATATATAAAGAGCCTTGGCGCTAACGCTATTTGGTTTTCTCCGTTATACTTATCCCCCCAAAAAGATTATGGTTATGACATTGCTGATTATTATTCTATTGCTCCTGAGTACGGCACAATGGAAGATTTTAAGAAGGTCTTGAATAAGGCTCATCAGCTTGGTATGTATGTAATTATGGACTTGGTTATCAATCACACAAGTAATCAGCATAAATGGTTTTTAGAGTCCAGAAAGGGTGATAATGAGTACCGTGACTACTATATCTGGAGAAAAGGCAAAGGAAAGGACGGCAAGAAGTTTCCTAACAATTGGACTAGCACTTTCCCCGGGGACGGTTGGGAGTATGATGAATTAAGGAAGGAATATTATCTTCACTTATTTGCCGTTGAACAACCTGATTTGAATATGGATAACCCAAAGGTTAGAAACGAAGTTAAGAAAATTATGCGGTTTTATTTGGATATGGGAGTTGACGGCTTTAGAGAGGATGTTATTAACTTTATTTCCAAAAGAAAGGGCTTGCCCAATGGTTTTCCCATACCTGCGGCAAGGGGTATGGAGCATTACAAAAACGGCCCGCACATACACGAGTATTTGCAGGAATTTAAGGAAGTTTGGCAAGAATACGGCGCATTTACCGTTGGAGAAGGCCCTATGGTCACGCCTAAAGTTGCGCTAAGTTACCTTAAAGAAGGTGACAAGCAAGATTTAAGTATGATGTTTAGCTTTGAACATATGTCTGCCGACGGCTTTATAATTAGCTGGCTGAGAAGACCGTTTAATCTTCGTAAACTAAAAAGAATACTCAATAATTGGCAAACAAAGCTATACAATAAAGGCTGGAACGCATTATTTTTGGAAAATCACGACCAATCGAGGATTATTTCCCGTTATGGCAGTGAAGAATTTAGAGTGGAAAGCGGCAAGGCGCTAGCTACGATGTATATGATGCTTTGCGGCACACCTTTTATTTATCAGGGGCAAGAAATCGGTATGCTTAACGCCAATTTTACAAAGCCAACTGACTATGTTGACGTAAATACCTTTGCTTTTCATGATCTTTTAAGAAAGCTAAAATTTTCCGAAAAAAAGATTTGGGAACTTGCTAGCTATGCCGCAAGAGACAACGCTAGAACTGTTATGCAATGGAACGATAGCGAAAACGGCGGTTTTTCTGATGCTAAGCCCTGGTATTATCTAAACCCTAATTATAAAGAAATAAACGTTGAGGCTGCCTTAAAAGACGAGGACAGTATACTAAACTTTTATAGAGAGTTAATAAATATTCGTAAGGAAAATAAAGTTGCCATATATGGTGATTTTGTTCTATACGATAAGCGGAGCAAAAAACAATTCGTTTATGCTAGGAATTATGAAGGAAAACGTCTACTTGTTATGATATCTTTTAGCAAGGAAAACACTCCGATAAAAGTTCCTAATGGTTTTGAATTATCAAAAGGGAAGTTGCTTATTACCAACTATAAAACTATGCTTGTGGATATGCTCCTTCCGTATGAATGCAGAGTATATTTATTCGACTAAGTTATCCAGTGCCATATCAATAAGCATTTTGGCGGTGTCCGAATAATAAATAATCGGTAACTTATCGCTATCTTCGGGAATAATTATTTGGCTATGGTCGTGATAACTATCCACGCCTTCGCTAGCGCCATTGATTTTTAGATATAAGTCATTAAAAAAGTTACCTATTTCGCTAAGAAAGCTAGATTTACTCCACCAAAAATCGAGTTCGTTGGATTTTTCTATCAAGGCATTTTCCGGATAAGTTTGGTATAAGCTTGCATAAATATCCTTGTCATAAAACTGCAACAAATCGGCAACGTGACCTATTGCGTACATATATCCACAGTAACGCATGTAGGGTATATCACTGCCGATAAGAGCGTATGTTGCCAATAAATTTGCTTCCCGTTCAGTCATAACACCTTTGACGTGAGCTATTTCGTGCGCCATAGTAAAAATTAGGTAGCATTGTGGAGTTTGGTAATTTACGTTAGCTTCTCCTAAGGGCAAAAAGGAAATACCGGCTATTCCTTCGTGCGACATAAAAAAGCTGGAAGCCATTTTTTTGGGAGTTGGCTGAAAGGTATTATAAAATTTAGGGAACTTATAGGATAACTTTTTGTATTCTTTATTTATAAATTTATATATTTCTTCGTATGTGTAAGGACAAATAGAATTACCGTAAGAATCGTAACTAAGGCTTTGAGAAATTTCGGTATAATCTTGCCAGTAGTAATTTACTACCGATACCATTTGTTCTACGTTTAATTGCTCCCCTTCGTAAGAGGGGAATTTAGCTTTTTCACGATAATAGTTGCCTCCTGCCGATAAGGTATAGACGTTGACAAAAATCAAAGCAAAAACTCCGATGTTAAGGAGTATTTTGGCTACATTATATTTTTTTTTCTTCTTTATATTTTTTAATATTATTATTATCCAAATAATAACTAATGTTACTGTGATGGCAATAAACAATTCGAATAAAGAGAAGGGGAAAAGGTTGCTGATATTGCCAAAAACAAATACAAAAGCGCGGGATATTCCCCGCGCAAAAAAGTATTCTGCAATAACAGTGTTTGTTTTAATAAGCTGCAAGATTACCGCTGTCAAAATAAGTATTGACAGGAATATCCCTTTTTTTAGCAATCGGATATGCTTAAGCTTCATTTACAGTTCTTCTTTAATTCCTTCCATCAAGTTTTTAGCTTTTGTCCTTGATTTTTCGAAGGCGTCACTATAACAAAGTACATATACTTTTAGTTTTGGCTCTGTTCCCGAGGGTCTTACGCAAACAAATTGTCCGTTTTCTAGTCCAAATTTAATAGCATCGCTTGAAGGAAGAGTAATTTTTTCGGTTGTGCCGTCAGCATATACCGTGGTTCTTTTGATGAAATCTGATACGAAGAAGACTTTTTCTCCGCTTAGTGAAGTAATGGTTTTTGCTCTGAGCTTTGTCATAGCCGCCGCCATATCTTCCATTGCGGCGACTCCATTATAAGCAATAGAGGTAACTCTTTCGTGATAATAGCCGTATATGTGGAAAAGCTCATTTAAGCGTTCAAAAAGTCCTTTGCCAATTGATTCGTAATAGCAAACCATTTCGGCGGTAAGCATACTAGCGACTACCGCATCTTTATCTCTTGCGTGTGTGCCCATAAGATAACCGAAGCTCTCTTCATAACCAAAAATAAAGGAGTATTCATTAGTTTTTTCCCACTCTTTTATTTTTTCTCCGATAAACTTAAACCCTGTTAGTACATCAAAAACTTTTACCCCAAAAGTTTCGCAAATTCTGTCGGCAAGGGTAGTAGTAACTATAGTTTTGACGACTGCTCCGTTAGAAGGTAATTTGTTTTCCGCTTTAAGCCGAGTAAGAATATAGTCAAGTAATAAAGCTCCTATTTGGTTGCCGTTAAGCAGGCGGAACTCACCTTGGAAATCTCTTACAGCTAGTCCCATTCTGTCGCAGTCAGGGTCGGTACCTATAACAACGTCTGCTCCGATAAGGTTGCCAAGAGAAATACCCATTTTCAGCGCTGAAGGATTTTCGGGGTTGGGCATTGGTACGGTGGAAAACTCTGTATCAGGCGCGCATTGGGCTTTAACTAAGCTAACTTCTATGCCCATTCTATCCAAAATAGTTGTTACGGGGATATATCCCGAGCCGTGAATAGGGGTATAAACCAATTTTATTTTTTTACCATATTTTTCTACTGCTTTAGGAGAAAGTGTTAGCTTGCTTATTATATCGTAATAAACATTGTCAACGCTCTGTCCGATTATTGTAATATAGTCATTGATTTTTACATTATCCATACCGATTATTTCGGCAGGAAATTTGACATTGTCAGTTTCAACGGAAAAGTAATCGGTAATTTCGTTAATAAATTTTACTACAACGTCGGTATCTTCAATGCTCATTTGAGCGCCGTCTTCGCCGTAAACTTTGTAACCGTTATATTCTTTGGCGTTGTGACTTGCCGTAATCATAATGCCGGCAGCTGCTTTTAGGTGTCTTATGGCAAAACTGCACATAGGCACAGGATGAACATTTTCAAAAAGATAACATTTTATTTTTGCCGCCGAAAGAACGCATGCGGCTTTTTTGGCAAAATCCAGACTAAAGCGTCTTGTGTCATAGCTTATTACTACACCTTTTTCGGCAGCGCCATCTACAGAGTTGAGGAATTTTGCAATTCCTGAGGTTGCTCTTGCCACCGTGTAGTTGTTCATACGAAAGGTTCCTAATCCAACTAGTCCTCTCATGCCCGCCGTTCCAAAAGAAAGAGGCAAAGCAAATCTTTCGTTAATTTCGTTGTCGTTGTCTTTAATTAGTGTTAATTCTCTTTTTTCGTAATCGCTTACATTGTTATACCAAATGTCAAACAATTCCCTAACAATCATTTTTTTTCTCCTTATACCCAAACAATAGGCAACAATATCATTACTAGTATAATATCACAAAGTTAATTATATGTAAATAGATAAAATGCCGCAGAGGCCTTATTTAGGATAAAAAAACTCCGTAAAAAATTTACGGAGTAGATATGTTTTTATATAATTTACCTAAGAAAAAAATTAGTCCAAAGATGAGTATTATTAGTTATTTTTGTTCACGCGGTTTTCTAGGGTAGGAGCTTCCGGTTCTTTTTGCTGAGCTGCTTTGGCTTTTTTGTCCTGAGTAAGATTTACCAGCAGGCTTGCCCTCAGAATCTGAGCGCTTTCTTGCGTAAGGTCTATCCGAACTGCTTGAAGTTGATTTATATGATTTTTCATAAGGTCTGCTTTCGGAATCATCACGCTTTTTTGCATATGGTCTTTCGGAATCATCACGCTTTCTTGCGTAAGGTCTATCCGAACTGCTTGAAGTTGATTTATATGACTTTTCGTAAGGTTTACGCTCGGAGTCATCACGCTTTTTTGCATATGGTCTTTCGGAGTCATCACGCTTTTTTGCGTAGGGTCTTCTTTCGCCCTCTTGTGCGGGTTTTTGACGGTATTTTCTGTCAGCGCCGCCACCTGCTGCTCTTTGCTTGGAATAATCGCCTTTTTCTCTATTTGAGGGAGATGCTTCTTCCACGTTAATTTTTCTTCCACCGAACTTTTTGCCATTTAGCTTAAAAATGCTTTCAGAAGCATCTAAAGTAAGTTCTATAAAAGAGAATAGTTCCAGTATTTTTATGTCAGCAACACAGTCAGGAGTAATGCCTGCATTCTCCTCAAGGTATGCAGTCAAAAGCTTATTAGTGGCTCCGTCTTTTTGACCGATATTAACAAAAAAGCGAGAAGTATTTTTTTCTACAGGTTCTTTTTTGCTTATCTTATTTTCTTTAAGTGTGATTTCTTCCATTTTTGCTCCTGCATGTTTTTCCAAATATTTTATTTGACTTTGATCTTTGCTTGTTGCAAAGGTATAAGCTTCACCTGCTTTGGTGGCTCTAGCTGTACGACCAATACGGTGAACATAATAGTCCTCGTTGTTAGGAAGGTCATAATTTATTACCGCTTCAATGTCAGCAACGTCAATTCCACGCGCTGCAACGTCGGTTGCCACCAAAATATTGATTTTTCTGTCGCGATAGTTTCTCATAACTGTATCACGTTGACGCTGTTGCAAATCGCCGTGAAGAGCCATGGATAGATATCCACTGTTGTTTAGTTTTTCGTCAAGAGTGCCCACTTTGCGTTTTGTGTTGCAAAAGACCAAAACAAAATGGTAGTCTTTTTGAGACATTATCGCTTTTAGAGCGTCAAACTTGCCGTCTTCAGAAACTTTAATAAAAAATTGCTCTATGTTAGGCAGTACGCTGGTTAGGCAAGGCGCTTTTATCTTGACTGGGTCGTGCTGGTATTCCTTAGATATTTGCAATATTTCTTTGGGAATAGTGGCAGAAAACAGTTGCATTCCAACATCTTTAGGCATTGCCGATAATACAGTGTCTATGTCAGTTCTAAAACCCATATTTAGCATTTCGTCGGCTTCGTCAAGAACTACTGTTTTTACATTTTCCAGCCGCAAAGTTTTGCGCCTGATGTGGTCCATTACACGCCCGGGAGTGCCTACTATTATTTGCGGTTTTTTGCGGAGTTTATAGAGTTGCTTTTCTATAGGTTGTCCTCCGTATATTGCAAGTATGCGTATTCCTTCGGTATAGGTAATAAGTTTAACTAGTTCTCTCTCTATTTGCATTGCCAATTCTCTAGTTGGACAAAGTATTATTGTTTGAACAGTATAAGAAGTTATGTCTGTTTTTTCTATTGCAGGTATGCCGAATGCAAAGGTTTTACCGGTACCGGTAGGTGCCTCCGCTAAGCAATCTTTTCCTTCCAAAAGTAGTGGTATGGCTTGTTCCTGAACAGGTGTCATCGTAGTAATATCGATATCTTTTAAGGCTTTTTTTATACTTTCCTTAATGTCTAGGTCAAAAAATGTTTTGATAATATGGTTCCTCTCTTTTTATATTTACACAAAAAAACTGCTCAGATGCTCAAAACAAAAATGTCAGAGCGGCCACAAGCAGTTGAATATTTGTTTATATCGAGATTATATATCTTTTTTTTGATATAAGCAAACGTTTTTTGCATATTCGTCTTTTTCGGCCATTCTTATTGCAGTATGTTAATTTTCAGTTTTTATATGCCCTTTTTCTTTGGTAAATGTTGCTTTTGTTGACTTGAAGTAAAGACATATGCTAAAATAC
>CAYIZR010000052.1:0-7213 GCA_964367755.1 uncultured Christensenella sp.
CTCTTGCCGAAAAAGGAAATATATGTATATCGCTAAAACCTACTTTAATAATAAAATTCGCTGTGGCAGCAAAATTTTCCTCGCTCTCGGTAGGAAATCCTACAATAATATCGGTAGTAATTGCCGCGTTACTATCGTATAAGCGTATTAGCTCGATGGCTTTTTTGTAGTCTATAGTTGTATATTTTCTTCGCATTGCGCTCAATACAGAATCGTCCCCGCTTTGCAAAGACAAATGAAAATGCGGACAAAACTTTTTTAAGGAGAACAAAGCGTCCAATAATTCTTTGCTAATAGCTTCAGCATAAAAAGAACCTAGCCTGATTCTGATATCAAAATCCGCAAGGCTTTTTATCAAATCAGTCAAACTAACACCAATATCATTGCCGTAACTGCTCATATTTATGCCAGTTAATACAATTTCATTTGTCACTTTGCTTAATTTACTTACCTCATTTACTATATCTTCAATACTTCTTGACCTGCTCCTTCCTCTTAAATAAGGAATAATACAGTAAGAACAAAAATTATCACAACCGTCCTGAATTTTTACAAATGCTCTGGTTCTTGCGACAGTTTGCAAAATAGTTGTCTCACAAACAGTAGGAAGAGGGGCTATTTTCAAAGTTTCTTTTTGTGAAAAATCACTATCCACAATGTTAAGAATTTTCATTTTATCGGCGACACCGCCTATGTAACAAACATTTTCTTTGTTAAAACTTTCGGGGGCTTTTTCCGATGCACAACCACATACTATTATCAAGCAATTGTTGTTAAGTTTCTTACAGCGGGCAATAGCTTGTCGGGATTTTTTTTCGGCTTCTTTGGTAACTGCGCAAGTATTTATTATATACAAATCAGCATACGCAAGCTCCAAAAAAGTTTCAAATCCCCTTTTTGTAAGTTCTTGCGCTATTACATCACACTCATATTGATTAACTTTGCAGCCTAAATTAAATATTACCGCCTTCACTATATCTCTCCGATTTTTTGCAAAACCAAACTAATCGCGCTAACAACTGCCGTTGACACGCGAAGTATTCTTTTGCCCAAAGTAAGCAAACAGGCTCCCATATCTATCATTTTGGCAACCTCTTCTTTACTAAAGCCGCCTTCTCCACCAATTATTATATTGATAGGCTGACCTAAAATATATTTTGCGTTACTTACCTTATTATCCCTTTCATACTCATAAAAGAAATAATTATTGCCCTGCAAATTTTCTAGCATAGTATCATAACTGACACATTCGCCTATCTGTGCTAGTTTGGCTCTACCGCATTGTTTACTACTTTCTAGCACAATTTTGCTAAGTCTTTGATAGTTTATATTTTCCACATTGGTATGTTGAGAATAAAAAGGAGTTATTTTGCTTACCCCAAGCTCAATGGCCTTTTGAATAACCGTATCCAAATCCTTATTTACACCGATAAACAAATTTATTTTTTCTTGAAGTTCTGTTTGGTTAATAATCTTTGAATTAACTTTGGCAAAAAGCTTGTCTTTTTCTATTGCGGTAACAACGCAATAATAATCAAAGCCGGTATTATCGCAAATGATTATTTCATATCCTACTTTATGTCTAGTTACCTTGACGGCGTGAATAAATTCTTCACCTGTCAACAAAGCTTCTTCCCCAACAACTATATTATCGGTAAAAAATCTCTTTAAGTCCATATCAAACACCAAAAAGAAGGGCATCCCATTCGCCCATGGTAATTTCTTTCTCCAAAACAAAACCTGCATTTTTATATGTAGTAATAACTTCATCTTTACGACTGTGAATTATTCCCGAACAAATAAGCTTGCCTTGTGAATTTATGTGTTTTTTTAGTCCCTCACTTAGACGCAACAAAATATCGGCGGTAAGATTGGCAAGCACAATATCAGCTTTCCTTGTCTTGTCGCTAAGCAGGTCGTTTAGTTCAATAACTGCATTATCCGATACTCCGTTAAGACTTGCATTTTCCTTTGCTGCCTTTACTGCTACACAATCAATATCACACATATAACAGCTACTAGCATAACTCTTAATTGCCGCAATGCCCAATATTCCGCTACCTGTGCCTACGTCAATGACGCTTTTACCCATAACTTTTATATCGCTAAGTAACATTAGGCACATTTTTGTGCTTTCGTGTTCTCCTGTGCCAAAAGCCATTCCGGGATCCATTAGTATTTTTGTCAAATTATCTGGATTTTCATAGCTTAACCATTTTGGCACAATAACATACTTCCCTGCTACAATAGGCTTGTAATATCTCTTCCAGCTTTCATACCAACTTTCATCGTCCACAAGCAATGTATTGATTTCACAAAAATTTAGTTGCCTTGCATCCAAAAAGTCAGTCAATTCTTTAATCTTTAGTTCCTTTTCTTCTTCGCTCACATAGCCGCTAACCAATGCGGTTTCGCTTTTTGTAAGCAAATCTTCATCAATATAATCCCACATTTCTTGATTTTTTATAATGTCGAGAATATCGTTTTTGTCAATAATTTTTACTCCGCCTAAACAGCCAATAGAAAAAAAGGCATCAGCAATAAGCTCGGTGCCTTCCGACGTTGTACTTACAATAATTTCGTACCATTTCATATTATAGATTCCTTAATAATTTATTATAGCTATCTATTTTTTCGTATTTTGCCTTTGCTAACGCTTCATTTAGTTCTTTCATTGCCGATTTTTGCTTACTATTGAGGCTCTTAGGGACTTCTACCAAAATCTTAATAAACATATCTCCGTATGTTTCCCTTCTCAAACTCTTTACGCCCTTACCTTTAACACGAATTACCGTGCCGTTTTGCGTGCCTTCGGGTATTTCTATTGTAGTAACACCGCTCATTGTTGGCACCTCAATTTTATCACCCAAAGCCGCTTGAGTCATTGTTATGGGCAATTCAAAGCGTAAATTTACACCTTCCCTAACAAATAACGGATGTGGCTCTATTTTGAAAATAAGTATAAGATTGCCGTTATTGCCACCCTCTGATGGCGCCGCATTACCTTCTCCGCGCATTGTTAGCATCTGTCCGTTATCAACACCGGCAGGTATGTTAATTTTTAGCGTTCTTTGCTTCCTTATTCTGCCTTTGCCGTGACAATCAGGACATTTTTCGCTTATTATTTTTCCTTCACCACCACATTCGTCACAAGTCCTTTGTGTCTGCATAACGCCAAAAGGTGTGCGTTGTTGAACGTTAATTACTCCGCTTCCTCCGCATTTTGGACAAGTCTTGATAGAGCTAGAATCCTTAGCGCCAGTTCCTTTACAGGTAGGGCATTTCTCTATGCGACTAAAAGTAATATCTTTATCTTTTATGCCAAAACACGCCTCTTTGAATGAAAGATTTAGTGTAAACTCCAAGTCGTCACCATCTCTTGCTCTTCTTCCGCTTGCTCTGCCTCCACCGGTAAAACTGGTGAAAATATTATTTATTATATCATCAAAGCCGCCTGCTCCGCCGCCGCCACCACCAAAAGGATTAAAGCCGCCTTGACCGAAACCGCTCATTGTGGGGCCTTCTTCACTTCCATACTGGTCAAAAGCTGCCCTTTTTTGTGGGTCGCTCAAAACGTCATAAGCGTGCTGAATCTCTTTGAATCTTATTTCTGCTTCTTTCTTTTTGCTCTCTTCCGCCGTAGCGAAAACATCAGGATGGTATTTTTTAGCTAAACGACGATATGCAGACTTAATTTCGTCTGCACTCGCCGTTTTTGCTGTTCCCAATACCTCATAGTAATCTTTTTTTGCCATAATTATTAGTTAATATCGTCGGGATTAATGTTTATAGTACTGTCATCTTCAGCACCGTTCCCTTCTCCTCCGTTAGGATTTGCTTGTTGCGCATCTTTATATAGTTTGGTGAAAATATCGTTTGTGTCCTTGCTTAGTTCCTCGGTCAAAGCCTTAATATCTTCCGCTGTTTCTGCCTTATCAAGCTTCTCTCTTGCAATCTTGACAGCATCTTCTAGTGTTGCCTTGTCTTCCTCAGTTAGCTTGTCACCGCTTTCGCGCAAAGCCTTTTCGGCGGCAAAAATAAGTTGCTCGGCATTATTCTTCATTTCTACAAGCTCTTTACGCTTTTTGTCGTCTTCAGCATATTGTTCGGCTTCTTTTACTGCCTTGTCAATATCGTTTTCGGTCAGATTAGAAGATGCGGTTATAGTAATATTGTTAGTTTTGCCAGTTCCCTTATCCAAAGCCGTTACGCTAACTATGCCGTTGGCATCTATATCGAAAGTAACTTCTATTTGCGGTACTCCACGCATTGCAGGAGGTATACCGCTTAGTTCAAAGCGTCCCAAAGTCTTATTGTCGGCAGCCATTGCTCTTTCACCCTGTAATACGTGAATGTCAACACTGGGCTGATTGTCGGCAGCGGTGCTAAATACCTGCGACTTTTTGGTAGGGATTGTAGTATTTCTGTCAATTAACTTAGTGAATACTCCGCCCATTGTTTCTATACCCAAAGAAAGTGGTGTAACATCAAGTAGTAACACATCTTTAACGTCTCCTGCCAATACGCCACCCTGAATAGCCGCGCCTAGCGCCACACATTCGTCGGGGTTGATGCCCTTATAGGGCTCTTTACCTGTAAGATTTTTTACAGCTTCAAATACAGCGGGTATACGTGTAGAACCACCCACCAAAACAATCTTGTCAACTTTATCTACCGATAGATTAGCATCTTTCAATGCCTGTTTTACCGGTGTTAATGTCTTGTTTACCAAAAATGCTGTCATATCATCAAACTTGGCTTTAGTTAAATCCATATCGATGTGCAGAGGCCCATTACTCCCAACAGTAATAAAGGGAAGGTTAATGTTGGCTTTCTGCATACCGCTAAGCTCAATTTTTGCTCTTTCTGCAGCTTCTTTAACTCTCTGCATAGCCATTTTGTCCTTACTAAGGTCTATGCCATCGTTCTTTTTGAACTCGCTGACTATCCACTTCATAACTTCATTGTCAAAATCATCACCGCCAAGGCGTGTATCGCCGTTAGTTGCAAGCACTTCAAAAACTCCGTCGCCTAGTTCCAAAATAGATACGTCGAAAGTTCCGCCGCCTAGGTCATAGATAAGTATTTTTTGTGACTTTGTGTCTTTGTCCAATCCATAGCTTAGTGCTGCTGCGGTAGGTTCGTTAATAATACGTAAGACTTCCAGTCCGGCTATTTTACCTGCGTCCTTAGTTGCCTGTCTTTGACTGTCACTAAAGTATGCAGGTACTGTGATTACTGCTTGAGTAACCTTTTGACCTAGATAAGCTTCGGCATCAGTCTTAAGTTTGGACAAAATCATCGCCGAAATTTCTTGCGGTGTATAATTTTTGCCATCAATGGTTACCTTATGAGAAGTTCCCATTTCTCTTTTTATTGAAGAAATAGTTTTATCGGGATTTACAACTGCTTGTCTTTTGGCTACTTGACCTACAAGTCTTTGTCCATCCTTAGTAAATCCTACTACAGAAGGAGTAGTTCTTGCGCCTTCGGCATTAGGTATTACTACCGCCTCGCCTCCTTCCATAACTGCTACACAGGAATTAGTCGTTCCTAAATCAATACCAATAATTTTTGCCATAATATATATTCTCCTTTTATTTTATTGCGCTACTTTGACCATCGCGGGTCGTAGCACCTTGTCTTTTCTTTTATAGCCCTTTTGAAAAACCTCAACTATTTTGTTAATATTGTTTTCTTCTGCCTCACACTGGGCAATTGCGTGATGTACTAAAGGGTCAAACTCCTCTCCTAGAGCGGGTATTTCTTCCACTCCGTATTTAGCTAGTACCCCTTTTAATTGTTTATAAATTAACTCCACTCCGGCCTTTGCGCTTTCGTCTAGCAGTTCCAGCCCTCTTTCAAAATTATCTATAACAGGCAACATACATAATAGAATTTCGTTATTGCCGTCATATTTTGCAATTTTTACCGCGTCGGTATTTCTTTTGCGAAAATTTTCAAATTCCGCTTGAATCCTTTGAGCAAGCTCTTTGTATTCATCAGACTTCTTACTTTCCTCTTTTATACCATCCTCACTGGGAATTACTATAGGTTCTTCAAGATCAGTAATATCTTCAATAACCGTATTTTCTTTATCCTTATTTTTCGTCATCATCTCCTCCATTCGATATTTCTTCTACAGCTGTTCCTATATATTTCAATACGCTAACTACCTTGTTATAATCCATTCTTTCGGGGCCTATTACGCCTGCTAGTCCTAATTCTTTGCCCTTAAAATTGTATCTTGCTGTAACAATGGCACATTTGTCTATGCCGCCTTTTTCGTCTTTACCTATCCTGACGCAAAACTCTATATCCTGATTGTCTTCCACCATTTCTTTAAGTTTTTCTTTGGTGTCAATAACCGTCAAAAAGTCCTTTGCTGTCTGTAAATCCTGGTCGGGCGATTGCAAAAACTTTGACTGTCCTTCCATATATACGCCATCTGGATCCTCGGCATAGCTCTGTAAAATCTTAATAATACTTTCATAAAGCTCCCGAAATTCATTAAGTTCGTTGTCAATTAGCTCTTCATTTGACTTTAGCTGACTGACAGTTTTGCCACTAAAAATTCTATTTAGTAACGCATTTGCATCCTTAACATATAGTTCGTTCAAGTCCTTATTTACTGTTACTACCTTATCTCTTATTACACCGCTATCGGTTATTATTACAACAAGTATAGTGTGCTTGTCAAGGTCTACTAATTTTACTTCCTTAAGTACTACCTTATTGACGTTTTTTAATACTATTACCGATGTATAATTAGTTACGTCACTAATTACCCTTGCAGTGGTTTTGACAATGTCTTCAATCTCATTAAACCTATCATTAAAAGAGTTCTCAATAAGGCAAATTTCTTTTTTTGATAGCGTTTGCTTTTGCAAAAATCTATTTACATAGAGAGTATAAGCCTTTTTTGAAGGTATTCTTCCCGAAGAAGTATGTGGTTGAATCAAATAACCCATCTCCTCAAGCGCCGACAGCTCATTCCTTATTGTTGCAGAACTAATCTCGTCGAAATGCTTCGACTTAATTTCTCCTGAAGAAATAGGTGACGCGCTTAATATATACTCGTCAACTACCGCCTTCAATATTTTCTGCTTCCTTTCGGACAGCTTTTCGTAGTTCATTAACACCTCTAGCACTATAATATTACGATTGTTAGCAATCTATGCCTTTGACTGCTAAAAATAGTATACCACTATTC
>CAYIZR010000053.1:0-7206 GCA_964367755.1 uncultured Christensenella sp.
CTTTTCTAATTTTGCAATCAGATATTTTAATTCCCGTAATTCCTTTTCAATTCTGCCAATTTCCAATCTTGTTAGGTTAACAAGTTTTAGATCTAGTATCGCATCGGCTTGTTTTTCACTTATGCTAAAAGCTTCGCGCAGTTTTTCTCTTGCCTCAGTACGGGAGTTACTACTTTTTATTAGTTCCACTACTTTTTCTATCTCGGGCAGAATTATTACTAAACCGTCCAAAATATGCTCTCTATCTTTTGCTATCCGCAAATCGTATTGACTTCTTTTTAACACGATTGCACGTTGATAATTGGTATAATACTTAATAATCTGTAACAGCCCTAATTGTTGAGGACGTCCATCGGCTATTGCCACCATATTGGCGCAAAAGTTGGTTTGAAGGTCGGTTTTTTGATATAAAATGTTAAGAATTTTTATAGCGTCCTCACCTTTTTTTAAGCGAATAACTACCCTTATTCCGTTTCTATCCGACTCATCAGTTATTTCTTGTATTCCGTTAAGAACACTATTTTTCTTTTCATCGGCTTTGTTGGCCATATCTTCCCGCAAAACAAGTATTTTTTGTTGCAAATCAGCCTTATTGACGTTATAAGGAATTTCGGTTATTACTATACTTTGCCGACCGTTATCTGCGCTTTCTATGTCTACTTTGGAACGGATAGTAACCTTACCCTTTCCTGTTGCGTAAAGCTCTTTAAGACTTTCATCATCAGCAACAATAAATCCTCCTGTAGGAAAATCAGGACCCTTTATTATTGTAAGCATCTCTTCAAGCGTTATTTTTGGATTGTCAATATAAGCAATTACCCCGTCGACAACCTCAGTTATATTGTGAGGAGGTATTTTGGTTGCTAATCCAATAGCAATACCCATTGTTCCGTTAACAAGCAAATTCGGAAAACGTCCCGGCAAAACGTCAGGTTCATTTAAGCTGTCATCAAAGTTTTTTACCCACTTTACGGTATCCTTTTCTAAATCACGCAAAAGTTCGCAAGCAAGTTTTTCTAATTTTACTTCGGTATAACGCATTGCTGCAGCTCCATCGCCGTCGATAGAACCAAAGTTGCCGTGGCCGTTAACCAAAGTGTTGCGCATATTGAAATCTTGAGCCATATTGACCATAGCTCCATAAATAGAGCTATCGCCGTGCGGATGATATTTACCCAAACAATCGCCCACTACGCGAGCTGATTTTTTATACGGGCCGTCGGGCTTCATATTTAGCTCGTGCATTGCAAAAAGTATTCTTCTTTGAACAGGCTTAAGCCCGTCTTCCACCCTAGGTAGCGCCCTTTCCAAAATTATATATTCGGCATAGGGCATCATATAATCGTGAACTGCCTTAGCTAGCGGTCTATTTATTATTTTTTCCACCACATTTTCTTCAATGACAGTTTGTTTCTTTTTTGCGCACATATGTTATCCTCCGTACTTTTGAGCAAAGGTATCTACTTTGTTAAACTTAGCGTGGCGATATATATACTCCTTACGCCTTTCTGTGCCTTCGTTCATAAGAGTATTCATTATTTCGTCGGCCTCTCTAGCTTCATCCAAAGTAACTCTCGTTAAAACTCGGGTTCTTGGATTAAGCGTTGTATCCCACAACTGTTCTTTGCTCATTTCACCAAGGCCCTTATATCTTTGAACATCGCCTTTGCCCGGCTTCATTTCCTCAACTAGTTTTTCCAATTCCTCATCGTTATACGCGTATCTTATTTCTCCTCTTTTTTCCACCTTGTAAAGAGGGGGCATGCCCACATATACCTTGCCTTGCATAATCAAATCCTTCATCAGATGATTAAAAAATGCCAAAAGTAAAGTTCTTATATGATATCCGTCATAATCTGCATCCGAAAGAATTATTATTTTATCAAAGCGCAAATCATTGATATTAAAGTCTGCCTCAACGCCCGTCCCTATGGCGGCAATAATGGTGCGGATTTCTTCATTTTTATATATCTTTTCGCGCTTACCCACACGAAGCACGTTAAGAGGCTTTCCTCTTAATGGCAATACCGCTTGTGTCCTTCTATCTCGACCTTGCTTAGCCGAACCTCCGGCGCTGTCTCCCTCTACAATAAATAGTTCACATATAGTCGGGTCTTTACTAGTACAAGCAGCGAATTTACCTACAAGCATAGCTCCTTTAATTGCATTTTTTTTTCTCTGCGCCTGCGTTGCCTTTCTTGCAACTTCTCTTGTTTTTGCTGCTTAAAGCGCATGCTTAAGAATAAAATCAACAATGCTTTTATTTTTGCTAAGCGCCAAAAACTTCTCTAGTTGCTCGCTAACAATGCTCTCAACAATAGGCTTTATTTCTTGATTGCCCAGTTTTGCTTTAGTTTGCCCCTCAAATTGTGGATTTTGCATTTTTATAGCCAAAACAGCGGTCATACCTTCACGGAAATCATCTCCCGTCAAATTGGCATCTTTAGCTTTTAGAACATTGTTTTGCCTCGCATAATCGTTTAGACATTTGGTAAAAGCCGCCTTAAAACCTGTTTCGTGATAGCCACCCTCATTGGTCTTAACACTATTGACAAAACTGCTTATATTATCGGTATATGTGTTGATATACTGTACAGCAAGACTTAGCTTAACATCGCTTTTTTCTCCCTCAAGAAAAATTATTTTACTCTTAGTCTCTTCCACTCCCTCATTTATATATTCTACAAAATCAACAAGCCCGTTTGTATATCGGAACTCAATTATTTCACTCTCTTCTTGACGCAAATCGCTAAATCTTACCAATATTCCTTTATTCAAAAACGCATATTCTCTTAATTTGTTTTCAATAACATCGGCATCAAATTCTATCGTGTCAAAAACCCTTTTGTCGGGCATAAAAGTAACTTTACTGCCTTGCTTTTTGGTTTTTCCAATAGGTGTTAATGGATTTTTCAAAATTCCGCTGGAAACTCCCTTTTTGCCTTGGGGAGAATGAAAATCAATCTGATAGGCTGTCTTGTCACGATACACTTCTACAGTAAGCCATTCGCTTAAGGCGTTAACTACGCTAGCGCCCACTCCGTGAAGACCTGCGCTATAACTATAGCTGTCTGTGTCAAACTTGCCTCCTGCATGAAGAGTACTAAAAATAACTTGAACGCCCGGCATGCCGCTACTGTGCATATCAATAGGCATCCCTCGCCCATTATCTTCAACAGAAATAGAACCATCCATATTTATGGTTACCGAAACGGTGTTTGCAAAGCCCATAGAGGCCTCGTCAATAGAATTATCTACGATTTCCCAAATCAAATGGTGTAGTCCGTGTTCATCGGTTGTTCCGATGTACATTCCCGGACGCAATCTGACTGGCTCCAGTCCCTCTAATACCTTGATGCTTTTGGATCCGTATGCCGTCATTTTTTCCTCCTGATACTATATATTCTGCCTTAAAAGAAAAATAAGTACAACATATTGTATCATACACACCTATGCGATGTCAATGTAATAGGAAAAATAAAGCTTACGTCAAATTGAGAAAAAACAAAAAAAATATATAAATTACTCGCCCAAAGACTGAATAACCTGCATAAACTGCCTGCTAGCCTTTTGAGAGTCCATAACAAGTATATCTGAAGGATTTTGTTCCATAATGGCCATTATCAAATTTTTTTCCACGTCTTCAAAATATTGCATTACTTCTATACTTTCATTGTCTTCCCCACGAAAAAGCTTTGGATAGTCAACTACTACGTTTTTTCTTAAATTGTCATCGATTCCCAGCATAAAACCTGTTAACGAATAAATATCCTTGTCAGATTTACATTGACTAAGGAGTTTTTTGCTAAGAAGGGCAAGATTGCTCCAATTCTCCTGCATTCCGCATAGACAAAAATTATAAAACCCTTCGATATTCTTTATATCGGTTTTTTCGGCAAGTACTATAATTTTTTCTTTTTCTATATCTTTTTCCAAACTAAGAGTGGCTCCCAAAAATGCGCATTCGGATAAAGATGGCAATCTTCCAAAGTTTATTTTGTCTAATAATATGTTAAGTTTATAAAAATTAAGAATAATATCTGCAACCATATTCTTATAAGTATCATCATCGGTTTTTATCGTTATATTGATTTTACCGATTTGTTGCGATACTTCGCTTTCGATATTCCTATTAGACATATACTCTTTAACATAATTTAATAGCCTAGTATCGTCAATAATTTCAAAGCCGTTTTCAGTCATATTATAAGTATATGAGTCAGCTTCGATAATTATCAAAAAAAAGCTCATCATATTTTGACGAGCTTTTTACTTCCATTGAAATACAACTATTTTGTTATAGCTTAACAGTATTATTTACACCGCTAACGGTATCAAAAACCAATTTATAATTATTTTCGCCTTCTTGATAGGTTATTGTTACTTCGTTTTTGTCGGTATATTCGGCATCTAAAACAACCTTTTCGGTAGCCTTAAACGCATCTAAAGCCATCTTTCTTTGGTTTTCGTCAAAATCACCTACATTGTCTGACACAAACAAAACATTACCACACATATTATTCACTGTAGCAAGCAAAAGCTTCTGATTATCGGTAAATTTTAGCTTGCTTTTTTTGGTAGTCAACGGGTCAATGCCCTTCAAGTTGTTTTTTCTAACGTAAAAAACGTCGGGGTCATTTACAAATGCTCTTCCATCTAGATGTCTGCGGAAAATTGTATTGTTCATTGCGCTCTTTGCACTGATTATTTCTTGATTAGTAGAATTTACATAAAATGGGTCCTTGAAGGTTGGAGCAACGTCGCTACTAATTCGGCACATATCTACTTTGCCGAAAGTCGGGAATAGCGGAACTCCACAACCTAAAATAATTTTATCGCCAACACATTCTCTCAAAAAGTCCATTGCCTCGCACATTATTTGTCCACGGCTCTTATTATGCCTAGGTGTGCGGCATACAGAATACAAGAAATCAAGCTTAACCATATCAAAGCCCCAATCATTTAGTACTCCATCAAAACATTTTTTGATATAATCGGCAGCTTCTTTATTATAAAAATCTAATGTATAAGCTCCACCCCAAGCAATACAACCTAATTGCAGTTTGTCGGAATTAGGCTCTTTTATAAGCCAATCTTTATGTTGTTTTACTACTTTACTTGAGCGTTGAGCGTTAAATGGTGCAAGCCACAAACCTGCCTTATAGCCCTTAGAATGAATTTTGTCAACCAAATATTTCATACCGTTAGGGTAAAGTTCGGTTTTTACACTGAGCCAATCCCCTGTTGCGGTTTGATAGCCATCATCTATTTGGAAAATATCAACCTTATCACCAAGCGTTGCCAAACCATCAATATCACGTGACAAAATTTCTTCGGTAATAGCGCCATAATAATTATACCAGGAAGTATATCCTGACATATGCTTATACTTAAGTTTGGGCAGCGCAAGAATAGCAAAATATTTATCAAATACTTCGTTATAACTACCTTCAGCGGCATAAATATCAAAAACAACATAAGGTTGGTCAATAGTTACTCCCTCAACGTCCTTTTGAACAATTAGTTCGCTTGTGTTCATATTATGATGAAAAATAGTATAGCCTGTCCTTTCACTAAGCGTGCCAAATAGTTTTATTTTGCCCGAAGAATTTATATAAGTATAAGAATAACTATGGAATTCTCCCTTTTTCAAGGAATAATATTGGAAATCATAATCTCCTGTCAAGGTAGACAAACATCTTACAGGAGGTACTTTGGATAGGCCAAGCAATCCTCTTTGTACATTTTCTTTGGTATATTCTCTAGAAGTCGTCCAAGACTGATAACCGTTAACATAAATTCTATCAGAGTCCAAATAATTATATTTATATTTTATGTATGCGTTTGTTAAACTTATTTTTACTTTAGGCTCAAGCGTGATTTTTATGGCATCCTTACTTGCGGTTGCGCTTATAGAATAATGGTTGTTTTCGTTAGCTTCGGAAACATATTTTATACCGTCATATTGATATTCAAGCATAAATGCGTAGTTCTTTAACATTTCTGTACCTCCAAATTTTGTTCTTTTAATTATACCATAATTATACTGTATGTTCAATAGCAAATATATTTTCTTGCCCAATAATTGACACTACATCTAAAAAATATTATACTGTAAAAAATATAAAGAAGTGGTGCATCTATGAAAATCAAGTTAAAAAAGTTTTTTTACAAACACAAAATAATATCAATTACAGCAGTTTTTCTTATATTTGCTCTGCTCTTTTTCACGGCGCTTGATTTATCAACGTATATACCGATGCATATGAAAAACAACCAAAGCATAAATAGCTTTGGCTCAGCAAAAAGTAAAGTATACGTACAAAAAACCAAAGAGGATATTATTGATAACACCCTTAGTTATTACAAAAATATTTTGGAAAATAATAATACTTATGTTGTAGATGGCTTTGAAATTACTGTCTTTTTGTCAAAAGATAATAAGCTAATTGTGTCACAAAGTAGTTTGCTTGATGATTTTACCGATTGCAGAGAAAACCCGTTTAACCAAAAAAATGTTAGTATATCATCAAAAACTATTGGCGAGCTAAAGCAATATAATGCTGGTTACTACCTTAATGCAAAAGATGGATATCCTTACCGAAAAAGCGGTATGGATTTAAGCTATTATCGAATTATTACTTTGGATGAATTGATTGTTTATTTGAACACGCAAAGCGTGGATTGGAAAAAGCCCTTTAACCTTATAATTAACATAGGCGACAAAAACAACTTAGATGGCGCGATAACTGAGTTAAGTAATGTACTATCAGAATATAATCATACTAAATATAGCGTTGTTATAACGAAATCCAATAGTATGATAAAAATGCTTGACAGGTATCCCGAAATACAAAGAACGGCTTCCTATATTGAAGTAATTAACTTTTATTATAAAGCAGCGTTTTTTATAAATAACCCTGTGATTAGTTATGATATTTTGTATTTAGAACCATATTTCTGCGGCATAAATTTTTGTAAAGATCGCTTCACTAACTATGCAAAATACTGTAATATTCCCATTGTTTTTAAGGACGTAAATACCACCAAAAAAATACAAAGAATAGCCCTAAAAAAACCTGACGGGATTGCTGGTTTTTCTCCTAAAGAAATTTTTCTGGAAACTATAAAATAATATTATAAAATCTTTCTTAAATATAAAATAAGCGTCCGCAAAATGCGGACGCTTATTTATTTTGAAATTAT
>CAYIZR010000054.1:0-7199 GCA_964367755.1 uncultured Christensenella sp.
GGTTTAATATTAACCGAAGTATCTCTTCAAAAGTCCCTCAAAGCCCTTGCCGTGTCTTGCTTCGTCCTTTGCCATTTCGTGAACGGTGTCGTGGATAGCGTCATAACCTCTTTCTTTGGCTCGCATAGCTAAATTAAGTTTGCCCATGCAAGCGCCACTTTCTGCGTTTACTCTCAAAGTTAGGTTCTCTTTTGTGCTGTCTGTCACTACTTCGCCAAGTAACTCGGCAAATTTTGCGGCGTGTTCTGCCTCTTCGAAGGCTATTCTTTTATAAGCTTCGGCAACCTCGGGGTAGCCTTGACGGTCGGCAACTCTGCTCATAGCAAGATACATACCAACTTCACTGCATTCTCCGTTAAAATTTTCTCGCAAGTCTTGAATTATATCCATTTCTACGCCCTTTGCTTCTCCCACTTTATGTTCAGCAACGAAAGCAACTTCCTCGCTAAGGGTATTAAACTTTTCTTTAGGGGCTTTGCATATAGGGCAAACCTCGGGTAAAGTATCGGCGGTATAACCGCAAACAGAACATACATATTTCATAATTAAATTCTCCTTTTATATTAAATTTATTTTTTATTGAATTTTGGTTGTGTTATTTATTTTTTATTTTGAACTATTCTTTTCGCAGTCTATACATAGTCCGTAATAATTAAGTTGGACAGTTCCGCCGCTTATTTTCTTTAGCATTGAGCTTTGCTCCTTGGTAAGAAAAATATCAGTAATTTTTCCGCACTTTTCGCAAGTAAAATGAGCGTGGGGGGTTAGATTAGCGTCAAAATGCTCTTTGCCATCTGTTGAGTGAATACAAAAAACCTCGCTATTTGAGCGAAGATTACGCAAATTACGGTAAACCGTGGCAATTCCTACGTTAGGAAGGACTTTTTTGACCTCATTATAGACTTCCTCGGCAGTAGGATGCGAGGTTGTATTGACTAGGTGTTTATATATTTCGCTACTTTGTTGTGTTTGTTTCATATTATCCTTTTTAATAATGATTATCATTATCATAACATTGTAAAGTGGTATTGTCAAGCAAAAATTATTATTTTTTTTTCTAAGGTTTTGCGAAAATGCTATTATTGTGATTTTATTTGACAATTAAATATATATTAAGTATAATAATGCTATGAAAAATATAGTAATGGACAGTTTTTCTACAACTCTAAACGGCAATTGGACGGTGTGTTTTATGTTTTGCGCATTGCTATTTTTCCGTACGCAAGTTATTGAAGTAACTGATACTTGGATGACTTTTGTGGGCTATATTTTCAAAAATTTTGCTAATTTTTTATCATTTGTGTTGGCAACATTCGGCGGGTTGGTATTTAATATGGGACAAAGCGGCGGCATTTTCTTTGCTGAATACGCAATGAATCATATAATGCCGATTATTGTACTTATGCTTATGGAGTTTGCCGCATTTTTATTGATGATTTTTAATTATTTTCTGCGCTCTCAAATTAAAAGCAGCAGACGAATGGCGATTACTGCTTGGATAAAGAGTAATCCTGTTAAAGAGTATATTTTACTATTCAAAAAGCCTAGTTTGGCGCTTTTACAGTAAACCTTTATTCTGTTTTTTAAGTTTTTGTGCGCTTTTTTAGAAAGTGCTTTTGTGTTATGTGATATAAATCAAGTAAAAATTAGGAGCAAATATATGTTAAAAATAGATAATCTAAGGAAAAAATATCCTAACAGTGATAAGTTTTCGGTTGACGGTTTGTCAATTGAAGTAAAAGAAGGAGAGATTTTCGGCTTTTTGGGAAAAAATGGAGCTGGCAAATCTACAACAATAAAATGTGTTACAGGCATACTTCCCTTTGAAGAAGGCGAAATCAATGTTTGTGGCTATGACGTAAGAAAGGATCCTATTAAGGCAAAAATGAATATTGGTTATGTTCCCGATAATCATTCTGTTATCGAAAAGCTTACCGGAAGGGAATATGTAAACTACGTTGCAGATGTTTATAAGGTGGGGAGTGAGCGGGAAGTTAGACTAAATAGATATCTAGACTTGTTCAATTTAGAATTTGCCGTGGACAGACAAATAAAGAGCTATTCTCATGGTATGAAACAAAAAATATGTATAATAGCTGCGCTTATTCATCAGCCAAAGCTATGGGTTTTGGACGAACCTATGATGGGACTAGACCCTCAATCTATGGCGGAAATAGTATTGCATATGCAAGAGCATTGCAACAAGGGCAATATGGTTTTCTTTTCTTCACACAATCTAGAGCTTGTTAAAAAGCTTTGTCACCGCGTAGCCATAATAAACGATGGTAAACTTATAGAAATTATGGAGCTTGCTAACAACAAAGCTAATCAAGATAGACTTGAGGAGACCTTCTATAAGGCAACGGGTATGGATAAAGAAAAAATCCAGTCTATTTTGGAGATGGATGCAAATTATAAAGGTGACAAAAATGAATAACTTTTGGATAACGCTCAAGATGGAGTTCAGAGGGTTGTTCGAATTAGGGAATAATCCTACGAAAAAACATTGGGGCCTATTTGCATTGAATCTAATCTTTGACGCAATAATTTATGTAATTTTTTTGGCGGCAATGTATTTTGTTAGCAAAATGGTTCTTTTAGGTTCGATATCTATGAAGTATGAATACCTTGTAGTTGCCACAGCTGTTTCTATGCTCGTGCAGCTAGGGACTTGTACAGGGCGACTTATCAAAGTGCTTTATTATGATGTAGATAACGAACTTCTCTTACGCTTCCCTATTGGTGGAGTAGAGTTGTTTTTGTCCAAGGCAACTTTTGTTTATCTAAACAACTTAATAATATCTGTTGTGCTTACTTTGCCCTTTTATGTCTATTATGGCATTTTCTTGGGACAAGGCGTAAGCTATTATTTCGCTGCGGTGGCCGTAAGTATGGTAATAAGCTTGATACCATTCTTTTTGGCTAACCTAATAGCAGTGCCCGTGATGCACATTAACAATCAAATGAAAAATAAATTTGCCTTTCAACTGGCGGCAATAATCATATTGATTGTGGTGTCTTTTTCGGTGTATATGCTAATTTTACAAGGAATACTTAAGTATTACGAAACACAAGAAACGGCATCGCTTTTTAGTACTGATGTATTGCTTAAAGTAAAATCTTTTGCTTCGGCACTAGCGCCTGCTAATTATTACGCCAATATATTGTCTAGTATAAAAGTTTGGCTTAGCATTGCAATTACTACGGGAATAACCTTATTGTTTGGAGGGGTAAGCTTGTATATGGCAGGTAAGTATTATTATCCTACTATGCTAAAAAGTGTGGAAAAAGGCAGAGAGGCTTTTACTAAGAAAACAAAGAACAAGGTAAGAAGTCAATTTGCAACAATATTGCATACCGAATCTACCATTATTTTCCGTTCCTTCAACTATGCTTTCCAATACTTAGCTATGGCAATAGCCGCGCCATTTATGGTCTACTATTGTAACAATCTAGCGGTAGCTATTGGCGACAGTAGTGTGGGAGGCGCCATAATACCAGGGCTAACTATGATGGTCGTACTAATTTTTGATACGATAATAGTTAGTTTTGCATCGACAACGATTAGTAGAAACGGACAATGTTTTTATTTGACAAAAATATTTCCTATTAGTTATAAGCATCAAATATCGGCAAAAATGGCGTTATACTTTATGGTGGCGGGGGCGAGCAGTCTTGTTTCCTGTTTGACTACCTGGATAATATTTGGTGGAGACAAGTATGGTAACTACATAGGTCTTTTGGATGTTCTCGGGATATTCTCAATTTCCTCACTAATAATAATATCGCAAACCTGTATTGCTATTTTGGCGGATTTGAAATCACCTTCTTTTGATGTGAACAGTGAAGGGGAGCTTGTGCAGGTTAACAAAAACGTTAGTAATAGTATGATACTAGGCATAGCTATTTCGGTAATATTCGGAATAATAGCGATGGTCTTTACTTATATACCTATGGGTAGCTTAAATATGGGAATTTACGGTGTTTACATAGTGCTGACAGCAATTAGTCTGGGAATAGCGGCTATCGTAGCATTGATTCTCTTTTTGAGAGTGGACAAGCTTTATAATAAGCTTGTGGGATAATTAAGGAGGAGTAATTATGAAAAAAATTGTAATAGCTATGCTTCTTATTTTACCGCTAATAATAGTAGCGACGGTGCTAGTCGCCACAAATATAATAAGCAATGAGGCGTATATAGCCGTGGAAGGAGTAAAACTCAATGTTCCCGAGAATGAAACTGTTGTTATGGGGCTGAGTGAAGAAAAGATTCAATTGCAGGCTACAGTATATCCTACCAGCGCAAAAAATCGTAGTGTAAAATGGAAGTTAGAAAATATCCAATGTTTCGGTGACGAAATACAAAATCCTGTTACTATAAGTTCGGATGGACTACTTACTTTCAATACCTATTGTACTTTTGACGTTGTCGTAACCACTCTTGAGGCAAGCAAAAGGGCAAGAGCCAATTTCTACGTCAAATGCGACCGTATGGAAGGTGTTAGCATCTTCGCCGAGTCTGATACCATAAGAGTGGGCGAGAAAGCCGCTCTAAAGGCAGTTTTTGAACCCTTGGATGCAGAAGCTGATGAGGCTGTTTGGAGCAGTAGCGACGAGGGTATAATAAATATTGACCGTAACGGTATAATGACAGCAAAAAGTGTAGGCAGCGCCATTATTAGCGTAACGGTAGATGGAGAGTTTAGCGACAGTAAAACAATAAATATAACTAGCGGCGTTACCAAGTTCGGGCAAGCCTTTGCAACATCTCAAAATAGCTTTGAAGTAGCCTTATTAGGGGTGCAAGGCGAAGTAAGCGTGGTGTCGGGTGGAAACATATCTGAAGGTGTGTTTACGTTTAGCTCTGACAAAGCTACTCTTAACGTGGGTGCCGAAACAATAGTAATAACAAAATGCGGAAGCGGCGAAATAGAATTTGAGAATCTGGATTATTTGTCAAATAAAAGTTTGGCGGTGGGTAAGCTGCCTATTTATTTGAATGTAATTTATAAAGATGTATTTGTCTCTAGTATTCCCGAAGCTACTTTTTCTAGCAGTGACGGTAGTAGAGCCACAGTTAACTCAGACGGTCAAGTTATTGCCGTAGACAGGGGAGAAGTTACCATAAGCGCAAACGCATCAGGTCAGACAATCAGTTTGGATTATTTTGTAATAAAACCCGTTAATTTTATCCGTCTTAATACAGTAGACGGTGACGATAAACGAGGGATTGCGGAAAATACAGTGTATGGAACTAAGGTTTATAAAAACGGAGTTTTGAGCGATTTTGTAATTCCTATATCAATACAGTATCCAACTAATGCTGTTTGGGAAGATTATGAATTGTCAGTGGAAGGAAATTTTGCCACGATATCGGGCACTCAAATAATAATAAATGGTAATGTTGCAGAATTAACAAAACTTACTATTTCGGTTACCGCCAAATATTCGGCTTATGAATCTATGTCGGTTAGAGCAAAAAGAAATATTTATATAGTTGATGGCGTAAATTGCTATAATTATAGTGATATGAAAAGCGCATCGGAAAATTCTATGGCGATAATGGTTCATGAAAATATAGAATATGGAAAAACTGATTCCACCATTGAGCTGAAAAACGACTTTTATGGTAATGGTTATATGATAGACGCCACAAAGGCGGAAAAGACTCAAGATACTATTATGTTTAACATAGTAGCTGACAATGTGACGGTGTCAAACACTCAATGGAGAAGTGACGATATAGTAAATATTAACAAGTCCAACGGCCTAAGAGGATTTATTTTGGCGGTAGGAGAAATTAACCAAGAGGAAAGGTTTAATAATATAACCGTGGAATACAGCATTTTTGAAAATGGCTATCACACAATGGATTTGCACAATTCTGATGTATATGTGAATGGGTGTATTTTGCGTAATACTAGTAACTTTGGTATTTCCCTTCCCACCAATTTGCGAAAGGATGGTGAGTGTGACTATACAAATCTTACTATGAATAATTGTGTTATGAGCAACATTGTTGCCACCGCTATAGGGGTGTCAACCAACGCAAAAATGGGCAAAAACAGACCACTGCCTGACCAAAGTAATTTTTATTCGCACGGCTTTTTGGATATATATAATTGGCAGGACATAACCTCAATGCGTATGCTTGACAGAGAAATAATTCCCGGGGATGAAGCGCAGAACAATTTTATCAAAAATTTAATAAGTACTATGCTGAAGAGTGCAGTGAAAAGTGCGCAATTCAATCATATAAGGGTAACGCAAAACGATACAGACTATATACATCTTGCGATAGTAACTGCAGGAGCATTTAATCCAAATACTTCTATTATAGAAATAGATGATGAGCGTTTTATAACGCTGCCATTGGAAATTCTTAATACTCTAGGTCTCGACCCTTGCGTATTGTATTTGTACGATAATACAGCTAATATACAGCCTGATACCGTGTATTTTGAAAGTGAAGAATTGTATGCCAGATTAAGAGGAGAAAATTAATGGAAATATTAGTTAATACCAACAAGCAAGAATACTTTAAGTGCAGTATGTATTTGATGCGCAAATATTTTGGATTACGAGAAATTATACTGCTTTTTATATTGATGATAGCTGCAGTTATATTGTATGTTTTTAGCAATAATATCCTAATTTTTGTACTGTTTGGAATAACTTGCGCGTTGTTATTTTTTACATTTTTGTTATTTTTATGGACGTCAATATCGGGATATAAAGTGGATATTGAGAAGAAAAAAATAGCAAAAATAAAGCTACTTTTTGAGGATAATATGTTGATAGCCACAAGCTGTGGAAAGGGCGGAGAGCCAATATTTAGCGAAACACATTATTATGAAAAACTGGAGAATGTGGTAATAAAAAAGAACTTTATCTACATTTATGCAGGTGTTGCCGTATTTTATTATATCAACAAGAAAGAGCTTTCCGAAGATAAGTGGGCAGAACTTAATCAAAATCTAGCAAGCGGCATTCCTCCCGAAAAATTTCGCTTTAGAAAGCGGATAAGAACTTATCCTAAAAGAACAAAAACCGACCAAAAATAAGATGTGAAAATATTTATAAAAAACCTTTTTTACGCCCTTTTTTAGGGCGTTTTTTTGTATAATTTTTGTGAGTTTATCGGTTTTTTAATGGTTTTTGTTGTGTACATAATCCCCAAAATTTGTATTATATATATA
>CAYIZR010000055.1:0-6976 GCA_964367755.1 uncultured Christensenella sp.
CGCCGCTGTAAGAAGAAAAACCGCCGTCGATTGGCAGAATTACTCCCGTGACAAAGCCAGCGGCTTTTTCGCTTAGCAAAAATAAAGTAGCTCCGATTAGTTCTTCTACTTCGCCGAACCGTCCCATAGGCGTAGCTTTAAGAATTTTGTCGGTACGAGGCGTTGGCGCGCCAGTTTTGTCAAACAAAAGTCCTTTGTTTTGGGCGGTTACAAAAAAGCCAGGCGCTATTGCGTTAACTCTTATTCCCGCTTGCGCAAAGTGTACGGCAAGCCATTTAGTAAAATTACTTACCGCCGCCTTTGCCGCGCTGTAGGCAGGGATTTTGGTTAGGGGAGTAAAGGCGTTCATAGAAGATACGTTAAGTATACAACATCCTTGTTTACCTAGCATATCTTTGGCAAAGGTTTGTGTGGGAAGAAAGGTTCCTATATAATTAAGGTCGAATACAAACTTTACTCCCTCTTTGTCTAAAGCAAAAAAGTCCTTTTCATAGCTTATATCAGTGCAACAATATTCATTGTCGGTGGTAGCTTTGGGATTGTTGCCGCCTGCTCCGTTTATTAGTATATCACATTTGCCAAAATCGGCAATTATTTCTGCACGAGCCTTTTCCAAAGAACCAACTTCAAGCACGTTTGCTTCATAAGCCTTGGCAACAAAGCCGTTATTTGTTATTGTTTTGGCGGTTTTTTCGGCGGATGTTTTGCTGATATCAAGCAAAGCAACTTTTGCGCCTGTCTCTGCTAAAGCCGTGGCAAGACAACTACAAATTACTCCTCCCGCGCCTGTTATTACTACAACTTTATCTTGCAAATTTACTCCAAAAGGATTGTTCATTATGCCTCCATAGTTATTATTCTTTGTTACAAAATTCTAAGGTTTCCCAAATTCCGTTAATATAGCTTGCGCCCAGCGCTCTGTCGTATAGTCCATATCCCGGCTTGCCTTGTTCGTCCCAAATCATACGGCCGTGGTCGGGACGAAGATAACCATCAAAACCGTTTTTGTAGAGAACTTTCATTATTCCTAAAATATCAAGTGAGCCGTATTTTGCGCTGTGGGCGGTTTCTTCGAAGCCGTCGCCAATCAGTTTTATATTCCTTACGTGCATAAAATGAATTCTTCCCATATCCGAATACTTATCGACCATATTTACAAGGTTGTTGCTTTGGTCGGCGCCGAGTGAACCAGTGCAAAAAGTAAGGCCGTTACTAGGGCTGTCAACTAGCTTAAGTAAGCGGTCAAGGTTATTTTCATTGGTTATAATTCTGGGCAAACCAAAAATAGGCCACGGCGGATCGTCGGGATGAATAGCCATTTTTATGCCGCTTTTTTCGGCGCAGGGAATAATAGCTTCCAAAAAGTATTTTAGATTGTCAAACAGTTTATTTTCGTCAACTTGGGCGTATTGCTCAAAAAGCCTTTGCAAATCAGCCTTGGAATAACTGCTATCCCAGCCTGGCAAGGTTAGTTCTCCGCTAAGAGGATTCATATTTTTTAATTGCTCTTTATAATAGACTAGGGAAGAACTGCCGTCGAAGGCTATTTTGTCTAACTGCGTTCTTGTCCAGTCAAAAACTGGCATAAAATTATAGCAAATACATTTAACTCCTGCTTTGCCTAGTCTAGTTATATTTTCGCAGTAGTTTTCGATATACTCATTTCTTGAGCTTAAGCCCAGTTTTATGTCCTCATGAACGGGCACGCTCTCAATAACTTCCATCTTAAGTCCGTTTTCTTCCACCACCTTTTTTAGGGCGGTTATTCTTTCCTCGGGCCAGATCTTGCCCGGGGGTACGTCATAAATAGCGGTAACAACACCGTACATATTGGGTATTTGCCTAATATATTTTAGTTTTATACTGTCGTTTTCTCCGTACCAACGGAATGTCATTTTCATTATTTTTTACCTCCGAAATATTTTGCCGCATTATAATAACAAATATTTTCAAGAAGACCTTTCAAATAAGCTTTGTCATCGGGGCATTCTCCATTTTCTATCCAACTGCCTATTACCGAGCAAAGTATTCTGCGGAAATAATCGTGTCTTGCGTAAGAAGTGAAGCTTCTTGAATCGGTAAGCATACCTGTAAACAAGCCTATTCCTCCGGTTGTGGCAAAGGTTAGCAATTGTTTCTTTATGCCATCTTTATGGTCGTTAAACCACCACGCCGCACCTAATTGCAACTTGCCAAAAATATCCTTTTGAAAGTTGCCAAGGAGTGTGGCAATAGGATAATAGTCTGATTCGTTAAGAGTGTAAATAATTGTTTTTGGTAAACCAAAATTATTATTTAGGGAGTCTAAATACAGCCTTATAGCTTCTATGTCGGTAGCATTGCCTACGCTGTCGCCACCGGCATCTAAGCCGCATAAGTGTAGCAAGGCAGAGTTATTATTTCTTATTACTCCCATGTGTAGTTGCATTATAAGGTTTTTTTGACTGCATATTCTGCCAATTTGTATAAGCAAACAATATTTATATAAGTCTGCTTCATCTTTAGTTATTTCTTGCCTGTTAAGACGCTTTGTCACAACAAGGGAAACTAGCGCAAGGTCTAGTTTTGGTTTAGGAAAACTTTTTAGTGAACAGTCGGTTGATACGCAACCGTTATCTACAAAATAATCAATTCTACTACTAATAGCCGCAATAATGTCCTCAAAACTATTTATTTTTTGATTAGCAACTAAACCTAAGTTGCTAATATATTGAGTAAAATCAACATTTTCTATATTTATTGTCTTGTCTAAGCGAAAACAGGGTAAAACGGTAAAGTCATAGTTATTTTCGGCTATCTTTTGATGAAAAATAAGACTATCACAGGGTTCATCTGTGGTAATTATACATTTTACATTGGATTTATTTATTAGATTTCGCGCCGAAAAAGAGCCGTCTGCCATAGCTAGAGAGGTCATTTCCCAAATCTTTTCTGCGTTTTGCTCAGATATTGGCAAGTTTATCTTAAAATACTTTTTTAATTCCAAATGAGCCCAATGATAAACAGGGTTGCCGACAAAGTAGGGCAAAGCTTTTGCAAAGGCACAAAATTTATCATAGGGAGAGCCTGAACCTGTTATTAAAGCTTCGGTAATTCCAAAAGCGCGCATAATCCGCCACTTGTAATGGTCGCCTTCCAGCCAAAGCTCAGTTAAATTAAAAAACTTTTTGTCTTCAAATATTTCCTGACAAGAAAGGTGACAATGATAATCGTAAATAGGCAAGTCTTTGACTTGCTCGTAAAGCATAATTGCTTTATCATTACCCAAAAAGATATCTTCACCGAAAAAAGTTGACAAACTTCACCTCTTATATATAGTATCACTTTCAATTCTATCTTACTATTTTTTGCCAGTAAATAGCATATATTGCCAAGATACTTGCAAATATTGTTATGTTGTGATATAGTTTTTTTATGGCAAGACTATCAGCTACGGCGTGGAAAGCAACACAGTTTATGACAAGCCGTAATTATGAAATAAACTTTTATTGCGATAAGGATTTTAAGACTGTTTCGCCACATTCCCACGACTTTTTTGAATTATATTATTTTATACAAGGCGGTGTTAGTTATATAATCGAAAACGAGCGTTATCACCTTGAGCCTAACGATATTTTGCTAATTTCACCAAGTAACCTTCATCAACTTGATATATTTGACTCAAAAACCTCTTACGAAAGAATGGTTTTGTGGATAAATCCTAAATATTTGAAAAGTATATCCAGCGAAGAAACAGACCTATCTATATGTTTTCGGCTTTGCACAGAAAAGCATAGTCATATTATTAGAGATGTAAATTTATCCGAGCAAATAAGAGCTCAGCTTGACGCCCTATGCGCAGCGCCGCAAAATGAATTTGGTAGCGATATAGCTTCGGAAATGCATATTAAACAAGTACTTTTGTCTTTGTGCAGGCACCTAAGGCAGGATTTGGAAGAGGGAAACAAGCAAAAGGAAGGTGAGAAAGGTAATAGTACGGTTTTTGCGGCGGTAGAATACATTAACGCCCATTTAGCCGAAAATTTATCTTTGGATGCTTTGGCGGAAAAGCTTTTTATCAGCAAGTATCATTTGGCGCATTTGTTCAAGCAAGGAACCAACGTTACTCCCCATCAATATATTTTGAAAAAGAGACTAATTTTGTCAAAACGTTTGATAGAACAAGATTTGCCGATAATCGAGGTTTTTTCTCGTTGCGGCTTTGCCGATTATACTCATTTTTTTCGGGCATTTAAGGGAGAGTATGGTATAACTCCTAAACAATATCACGCTATAACAACTCAAAATCAATAATCTGTTTTTAAGGTAAATATATAGGCTTGCAGGTAAACTACGTATTGACTTTATATGAGAAATTTAGTATAATCTAAAGACGATATACATCTAATTTAGGGAGCTAATGAAGAGAGAAAAAGCTATAGGTATAACTACCGCGATTACCGCATCTGTTGTAAATTTCTTTTTGGGGTTTGCAAAGTTGTTTATAGGGCTTTCTGCCAATTCTGTGGGTATAATTTCCGACGGAATTAACAATTTTGGAGATGTATTGAGTTGTGGTGGGGGAGCGGCAGGACTTAGTTTTGCTGATAAAGAACCTAATGATAGGTATCCTGACGGGTTTGGCAAAGTTGAGCATTTTACTACTTTGCTTATTGCCGAAATTTTGCTTGTAGTTGGGGTAATTTTTACCTACTTTTCTATAGAAAGATTGATTTTCAGGCGCCCAATATTTTTTACTTGGATGTATTTTGCAATAGTGGCAGCTACAATGGTAATAAAATTTTTGCTATTTTTGGGCTTTCGATATTCTTACAAAAAAATGAAGTCGGAAATATTAAAGTGCCAAAGCGTAGATTGCCTTATGGATACCGGAATAACCGCAATTGCTCTTATTGGTTATATTTGTTCTATTTTTACAAGGTTCCCTGTTGATGCAGTTATTGGCATTTCTATAGGGGCATCGGTAATAGTATATGGTATAAGGACCTTAAAAACCTCAGCGACAAAACTTATTAGATAATTTATATTAAAGGAGAGGCATATGAGTAAAAGAATTAAGAGAAAGGATAGAACTCCCGAGCAAAAAAGAAAAATCCGTATAAAAAATTGGATAATAACCGGCATTGTGTTTGGCGTACTAGCTCTGTTTATTGGAGTGATTGCTTTGACAAGCTATGTAGGAACGCAAGGGAATTTCAAAAAAATAAACGCATACTCATCTGTTGGCTCGCAGCTTGTTCCCGAAAAAGATACCGAAACAGGCTACTGGACGTTTACTACCGACGAAGAGTTTAAGGTTTTGCAACTTACCGACATTCATTTGGGAGGGGGCGCTTTTAGTTTGCAAAAGGATTCTTGGGCTCTAGATGCCGTTTATACCTTGATAGAAAGGACCAAGCCTGACCTTGTTATTGCCACAGGCGACATAGCATACCCTGTGCCTTTCCAAGCTGGTACTTTTAACAATTTGAGAGAGGCAAAATTATTTGCCGCCTTAATGGAAAAATGCGAAGTTTATTGGACTGTTTGTTTTGGAAACCACGACACCGAAGCTTATAGTATGTATAACAGAAAAGAAATAAGCGAATTTTACTCTCAGGAAGAACTTAAGTATTGTCTTTACGAAGAGGGGGAAAGCGATGTTGACGGCTACGGGAATTATGTTATAAATGTTAAGAACACGTCAGGGATTATTACCCACTCTATGTATGTATTAGATAGTCATTCTTACGTTGATGGAGATTATTTGGGTATTGCTTGGAAGTATGATAACTTGCACCAAAACCAAATTGACTGGTATGAAAGGGAAGTAATTAGACTTGATGGTATCAATCAAGCTAATGGAGGCGGAAAAATCACTTCTACAATGTACTTACATATACCTCTTGTAGAATACAAGACAGCATGGGAAGAATACAGTAAAAACGGCAATACCGAAAATGTTACTTTAGAATTTGGCGTTGCGGGAGAGTCAGGCAAAGTTATTTATAGCGGAATTGGCGAAGATGAGATGTTTGAAACAATAACCAAACTTGGCAATACCGTTGGAATATTCTGTGGACATGACCACTTGAATAATTTTTCTTTAACTTATAAAGGGGTAAGATTAACCTATGGTATGAGTATTGACTATTTGGCATATGCAGGTATTTCTAAAAAAACCTCCCAAAGAGGTGGCACAGTAATCACCATTGCCCAAGATGGCGATATTGATATTACTCCGGAAAGATTAGTATAAGCAATAAAATATGTAAATAACTTTTTAGAACCGCCTTTTTTGGCGGTTCTATTTTTTTTCATTAGTAGCATTTTTTTTGCGGCTTACATAGTATGAATTGACAGCAAAATAAGACTTCATAAAACAAGGCTATACATAAATTTATAAATATCTTTATAAAAGATAAAGAAAAGGAGAGTTTTATGATGAACTGTTGTCCAAATTTTTGTAATCCGTGCTGTAAACCTTGTTGCAAGCCCTGCTGCTGCTTCCCAGTGTGCTGTATTTGCAACTGTTTTTGCTGCTTACCTAAACCGTGTTTTTGTCCACCTAAACCGTGTTTCTGCCAGCCTAATCCGTGTTGGTGTCCACCTAAGCCATGCTGCTGTCCACCTAAGCCGTGCTGCTGTAAGGTATGCTACAAAGTTTGTTGCCAACCTTGCTTCAATCAAGGGCAGCCCTTCCAAAATAACTTTGATAACATAGGATAAAACATATATAATTGTAGTAAATAATGCTTTGCAAGTGTAAAAAAATACCAACTTGATAATAACGCGGATATCGAACATACTATTTTTATATGGAGGTAATCACGTGGCAAAACAAGGAATGAAAAGGTATAAACCCGGAGACGGAATGAACTCAGAAAAACATTATGAAAAAAATGCAGAGACACAAGAACTACAAGGCAAAGCAAAAACAAGTAACAAAAAAGCAAAACCCATTTAAGGGTTTTGCTTTTTTTACGATATAATAATT
>CAYIZR010000056.1:0-6954 GCA_964367755.1 uncultured Christensenella sp.
CTATAATATAGAGTATTTTGAAATAAAAAGTATTGCGAGGGTATATAATGGCAAAAAAAACTTGTTACGAATTACTAAAAAATTGTAGACAAACAAAGTTTGCGATACCTGCTTTTAACATAGATAATCTAGAAAGCGCAATTGCGGTAACTCGCGCCGTAAAAGAAACTAATTGCCCTGTAATAATACAGACCATACCAAAAACCTTAAATTACGGCGGAATAGCCACATATCCTGCTATGATAGACGCTTTGATGCAAGATATTCCTTATGACTATGCTATTCATTTAGACCACGGCAACAGCCTTGACTTGGTCAAAAAATGTATAAACTACGGTTTTTCTTCGGTTATGTATGACGGTAGCGCTCTTCCCTTTGAAGAAAACGTAATAAAAACCTCAATTATTACCGAATACAGCAAACAGTTTTCGGTCTCGGCAGAGGGAGAACTTGGCACAATAGGCGGCAAAGAAGAGAGCGACATTGACTCTTTATCTAGTTGCACTTCTCCTAATGAAGCTAAGCTATTTGTGCAAAAAACAAAGGTTGATATGCTAGCTATCGGCGTGGGAACTTGCCACGGAATTTATAGGGGAACGCCCAAAATTAACGTAGAAAGAATTTATCAAATAGCAAATGTAGTTGATGTGCCTCTAGTCCTACACGGCGCGACAGGACTTGATAATAAGATAGTAACTGATTGCATTGATGCCGGAATAAGCAAAATTAACTTTGCCACCGAACTAAGAATGGCTTTTACTGACGGACTAAAATCAGGACTTGCCCAAAATATGACAGAATTTGACCCAAAAATATATTTAAGCACTGCCGTTGATGCCGTAAAAAATGCAGTAATAAAAAAAATATGCCTTTGTTACCGCTTATAATTAGTTAGGCAGATGCCTTTTCCACTTTCTGATGTTTCCGCTAAGGGCAAAATCTTTGTTTATAATTATTTCTAGCTCCTGAAAACACTCTTCCCTTTTGTCCCTGTCCGCATCCTTTAGCAAAAATCTCATACAAAAATTATAAAGACAGTCACTTTGGGTATAAGAAGAGGTGGCTTTTTTGCCGCCATATTTTTCTTGCAGCTCTTCCCCTAAGCCTTGAAAAAATTGATACGGAGAATCAATTAAAGAAAAAATATAATCCATAGATGAGCAAAACCTCTGACTATTATAATACAAGTCAAGTGCCTCTTCGGCTAATTTTAGACTCTTAAGTTCCTTTTCATTGATATCTGGAGAGGATATTATTTCGTAAGGCGGCTTGTCTTGTATTTGGTAATTTTCAGCCTCACTGCTAATTTTTGAGCCCTTAAGGATTTTCAAAAAACCTAATTGCAAGCAATCAGGTCTAATGCTGATTAAACGGTCAAAGCCCTTGATAAAGGAAGCAAAATTTTCTTCGGGAAGTCCTGCTATTAAATCAACGTGGATTTGTATGCTTTGCATTTTTATTAGCCTAGATAAATTACTGTCTATTCTTGCTAAATTTGCTTTTCTGTTCACCTTTGACAAAGTTTGCTTATTATACGATTGTATACCTATCTCGAAGCGTAGCAAGCCTTTTTTTGCCTTATTTAGAGCAACAAACATATCTTCGTCAAAAAGCTCGGGAGCCATTTCAAAGTGAAAATTTATTCCCCTGCCTTGATAATTATCTATAATATGCTCAAATATTTTTGTAGCCCTTTTTATATTGTAATTGAATGTTCGGTCTACCAATTTTATTTGTTTGGGATTATAAAGTGTGATTTTTGCCAAATCTTCAAAAACTCTACTTAGGTTAAAGGCTCTTACACTTTTAGTATTGGCACTCATACAATAGCTACAACAAAATGGGCAGCCTCTAGATGTTTCCATATACAAAATTTTGGTTTTGCCAAGTACGCTGTATTCCTGGTCATAAGGAGATTTTATTTCCTCTAGATTATTAACTGTGCCTGCTTCGATAACTTTCGGAAATGCCTTCTTCCCACTTTCTATATCTTTAATTAAAGCGGAAAAAACAATGTCACCTTCTCCTTTAATAATATAGTCGACTACATCAATATATCTATCGCTATCAAAAGCTACTTCGTATCCTCCCATAATAATGACGGCATTTTTTAGAGCGTTTCTTAACATAGGAAGTAGTTCTCTTATGAAAGCTATATTAAAAATATAACAAGAAATTGCCACAATATCGGGTTTTTTGCTAATAATGTCTGACAAAACATTATTTATGTCAACATTGACGTTGGTTTCCAAAATTTCCGCATTTTGACTATCCATATTAGCCAAAAGATACCTAGGCGCCAGAAGGGTATGGACGTATTGTGAATTGATGCTTAGAATAAGTGTTCTCATAAGTATTATTATATCATAGCTTGACTGTATAGGCTATCTTTTATTGATTATTGACTTTACTAGCGTTAAGGGGTATAATTTTTTTAATGGGATATACTGGAGAAAAACTATGAAGCTTATTGTATTGGGCAAATACGGCCCATATGGCAAGGCCGGAGTAGGCGCGGCTAGTGGCTACTTAGTAAAGGAAAAAGACACCTCTCTTCTTCTGGATATGGGAAGCGGAGTGTTATCACGCTTGATTGATATAATAGATATAAAATCGCTTGATGCAATCTTTATCTCTCACCTTCATTATGACCATACCAGCGACTTACTGCCCTTTAGGTATCTACTGGAAGAACTTGATCACAAAATAACTATATATACTTATCCGGAAAATAGTCAATGGTACAAAATCCTTTTTGACCACCCTTTGCTTAACGTTATCCCTATCGACGAAAATTCCAGCATAAAACTTAAAGACCTGTCTTTATCCTTTTATCTAATGGACCACCCGTCAAGGAATTACGCTATAAAAATAAAGGGCGAAACAAAAACATTTTTGTATACTGGAGATACCCGCTATTGCGATAATATCTACAACGCACTAATTGATGTGGACTGTGCCTTGGCGGATTGCAGTAAGCCTAATGTATTTATAGGCGGACATATGACGGCAGACAAGGCAATAGAAATCCACAAAAGAACGGGAGTAAGAATAATAGCCACTCACTTAAGCCCCGATTTTTGTCCCGAAGAACTGTTCAAAGATTATGAAAAAATAGAGGTGGCGCAAGAGTTGACAACCTATACAATCTAAAATAAGGGAGAAATGATGGAATATAAATCTCTAATAATTGGCCATATCACAATGGATACCAATGTTGAGCATACCGGAGAGGTAACAAAAAGCGAAGGAGGAGCCGTACTATATTCTTCGGCAGCAGCCTATGGATTAGGACACAAAGTTGCTGTACTAACAAAATTAAAAGCCGATGATTATGACAGGCTAAAGGCTTTCACTCTCCCGTCAGAGGACGTATTTTGTCATCAAGCTCAATTATCTACCGATATGTACAACCGTTATTTATCCCCTGACAAAGAACTACGGGAAAGTAAATGCAGTAGCCGAGGAGACCCCTTTACCCTTTCCGACGTGCCACCGCTAAAAACCAAGATATATCACTTTGCAGGCCTTCTTTATGGAGATTATCAGGAAGATATGATAAAAGAACTCTCCCAAAAAGGCAAAATTGCGGTAGACGTTCAAGGCTATCTCCGCCACCATAGCGATGATGGCGGCAAAATGTTCTTCCTAGATTGGGCAGATAAAAAAGAGTATCTAAAGTACATAGATTTTCTTAAGACTGACGCTTATGAGGCAGAAATATTAACTGGTCTTACCGACCGAAAAGAAGCGGCCAAACTACTTAATTTGTGGGGAGCAAAAGAAATAATGATTACTCACAACACAGAGGTATTAGTCTATGATGGAAAGGAGTTTTATTCTTGTCCCATTAAGGCGCGAAACCTTAGCGGAAGGACTGGTCGTGGAGATACCACCTTTGCAGTGTATATAAGCGAAAGACTCTCTCACGGTATCAAAAAGTCACTACTATTTGCCACAGCAACGGTGTCTTTGAAAATGGAAACTCCGGGTGTTTTCCAAAAAACTAGAGAGGACGTGGAAGAATATATAGCTTCTTTTTATAAAGAAGAAGGCAATAGACCTCTTCTAACCGCACACGGCGGCGCATTAAAAACAGGGAGGAATAGTCCGAGATTTTTTGAAGTAATTAAAGACCATAAAGTGGACGTTGTGGAAGTAGACATACAAAAAAGGGGGGAACTTCTCTACATAAGTCATTTGCCCAAAATATTTTGCGCTGAAGCATGTCTTTCTCTTGCTTACGTGTTTGATTTTGCCGCTCAATACGGCTTTAAGGTAAATTGCGATGTAAAGAGAAAAGGCATTGTAAAAGACGTTTTGGCTCTGGCCAAAGAAAAAAAAGTACTAGACAAGATTATTTTCACAGGAAGCGTAAGCAAAAAAGATATACCTTATCTTAATGGAGGGATAGCTTATCTTAATAAAAACTTTTTCTTCCCGATTAGAATAAAGAAAGAAAATATGCAAAAAATTAAAAATATAATTACCTCCTTTAACAACCCACGGTTAGTTGGGATAAACTTCAAACACACCTACCTTAATGAAGAAGTACTAAAAGAGTGCCAAAAAATTGACCTGCCTATATCTACATTTACTATCGATAACGATACAATTTTGGAGGCTTTTTGCAAAAAAACCTTTTTACATAATATAACAACGAACAAGCCCGATACCGCTTTGCAGTATCTAAAAGGAGAACTATGAAAAAATACAATACATTGGTTATAGGCCATATATCACTGGACTATAATATCGACTATACCGATAAAGAAATTATAGAGGTAGGGGGAGCAGTAATATACTCTTCAGCGGCAGCTTACGCTTTAGGGCATAAAGTAGGCGTAATAACAAAGCTTGCTTTGCGCGACCGCAATAGGCTTAAAGAATTCCTTCTTCCTCAAGAGGATATCTACTTTATACCCTCCAAAAACTCCACGTCTATCCGCAATAAGTATTTTACTGCCGACAAGGAAAAAAGAGATTGCACCTGCATATCTCAAGCCGACCCCTTTACAATAGACGATATACCTCAAATTGACTGCGATATTTATCACTTAGCCGGACTTATCTACGGAGATTTTAGCACCGAGCTTATAAAAAAATTGTCGGAAAAAGGCAAGGTTGCGGTAGATGTACAAGCATTTCTACGCCACTCAAGTGGAGATAATACCAAAATGTACTTTGCCGATTGGGAAGAGAAAAAAGAAATTCTCCCCTATATCGACTTCCTAAAAACCGATGCTGCTGAAGCGGAAATTTTGACGGGCTTTAAGGATAGAAATAACGCTGCCAAGCTTTTACACAACTGGGGCGCTAAAGAAATTATGATAACACATAATACCGAAGTTCTTATCTTTGACGGCAAAGAATTCTTTACTTGCCCAATTAAGGCTAGGAACCTTAGCGGAAGAAGCGGCCGAGGAGACACTACCTTTGCTGCATATATCACCGAAAGACTAAATAACGACATACCAAGTAGCTTACTTACCGCTACAGCGCTAGTTTCTCATAAAATGGAAACTCCCGGCGCATATAAAGGCAACCGGGAGGATGTTGAAAAATATATCAAAGACTTCTATAACTAAACTATTCTATTTCTTGCCAAGAAGGGTCTGAAGGATTGCTCATAAAAGCTAAGAGCATCCTTTTTTCTTTTTCGGTAATATAATTGGTCTTATGAGCAACATCAATTAGCGTAATAAAATCGCTTAGTGACACAACATTTACGTTGGCTTCTTCCATTCTTCTTTTTCCCTTTTCCATACCATAGGTAAAGATACTAATTAAACCAAGAACATCAGCGCCTTCCTCACGAAGCGCCTCCACTACTTCCAGTGAAGACCCGCCTGTGGAAATCAAATCTTCTATTACAACTACTTTTTTGCCCTTAGCGGGCGCGCCCTCTATTTTGTTACACCTTCCGTGTGACTTGCTCTCTCCTCTAACATAACCCATAGGCATTTTTAGAATATCGCTTACTATTGCCGCGTGGGGTATGCCGGCAGTAGATGTGCCCATAATAATTTCTGCATCGGCAAACTTCTCTTTGACCGTCTCGGCAATACCTTTTTCTATCAAATCTCTGATTTCGGGATAAGCTAAGGTTAATCTATTGTCGCAATAAATGGGGGACTTAATTCCACTTGCCCAAGTAAAAGGCTCATTTGGCCTCAAAAATACCGCTTTTACTTCCAATAGCGCCTTTGCTACCTCTATAGAATAATTCATATAATCTCCTTAAAACTTTTTTCTTTATTAAAAATAATCTCTTTCGTTCATTCTTCTGCGACGTTCTTCAGCTATTTTGCGATTGCTTCGGCTATACCTCATTGAATTTACTGTGGGAGAATACCCCCTGCGAGAAACTAATTCAAAAATAAGAAGTAAACTTGGCACGCTAAAAACAATCTGCAAGAATAATGCAAGTATTCCCGCGCCGAAACCGCATCTTTTTATATTGACTATAAAAAGAATCAATAATAATATTCCCCCGACAGCGCCTAGCCCTAAAGCTAAGGTTTTGTTGGAAGAACCCAAAAAATAAGCCCCTACACCACAGCCTATTATAAGTAGCATAACAATGCCGCCGCCAAACAAATTATATCCGTATTTTATCCTATAAGCGCGATTTATAAAATGCATAATTATCGTCAAAACTATTATGGCAACTATCGCTATAATTACATACTGCATATTCACCTCCGTAATATATGTTAATGTTACCATAAAAAGATAACGATAGCAATATTTTTCCATTGTTTCCTTCCAAAAGGATTTTTATCCTTATTATATGCTTTTCCTCTTTCATACCGCGGATATTTTGGCGATACTGGTAACGGCAAAAAATTTTTTGGAAAAATGCAAAATGCTATTTACTTTTTTCGGTTGACATACTATAATTAGATTATCAAAGAGCAAGGAGAAATTATGGACAATATTGACGTAAGAATA
>CAYIZR010000057.1:0-6818 GCA_964367755.1 uncultured Christensenella sp.
CTTTTTTTGGTGGTATAATTATATATATGAAAATACACGGATTAAACAAACTTACACTACTAGACTATCCACAGCATACCGCTTGTACGGTTTTTACCGGCGGATGTAATTTTCGTTGTCCTTTTTGTCACAATGCAACATTAGTTATCAATCCTGACTCTCAACCTATTATTAAGGAAGAGGAGTTTTTTTCCTTTTTGGATAAGAGAATTGGACTGCTTGAAGGTGTGTGCATAACTGGCGGAGAGCCAACGATAGCCAAAGGGCTAGAAGAGTTTGTTGACAAAATTAAGGAAAAGGGACTAGCCGTTAAGCTAGATACTAACGGAAGCAGACCCGAGGTTGTCAAAAAACTTATTGACGGCAAAAAAATTGACTATATAGCTATGGATATAAAAAACAGTTTGGACGCTTATGGAAAAACTATAGGAATAAAAAATTTTGATACATCGCAAGTTGAAGAAAGCGTAAAAATAATTATGTCATCGGGAATTGATTATGAGTTTCGCACTACTGTCGTAAAGGAATTTCACGAGGAGCAAAATTTTGCTAAAATAGGTCAGTGGCTCAAGGGCGCAAAACTCTATGTTTTGCAAAATTTTCGAGATGGCGAAGATCTCATTGTAAGTGGTTTGGGCAACCATAGCGACCAAAAAATGCAGCAGTTTTGTCGGCAGTTGACGCCTTTTTTCCAAAAAGTCCTGATTAGGGGCAAAAGTTAGAGACCACAATATATTGTGTTTGATTTTGTTTTTTATTCCAAATATAGTGTTTTTGGTATTGACAAAGCATATAATCTATGGTACATTAGAGTAGCTCAACACTTTCCCCGCCCGTAGGCATGTTGAGGCTAACATCAGAAAAATGCGAGGTAAGAAATGTATAATGTAGTAAAAAGAGATGGGAAGATTTCTCAGTTCGATTTAGAAAAAATCAGCATAGCTATCACAAAGGCGTTCGAGGCAAAAAACAAGCAGTACACACCTGCTATTATTGACTTGCTTGCCCTTCGTACCACTGCCGATTTTGAAAACAAAATTAAAGATGGCATGGTATCGGTTGAGGATATCCAAGACAGCGTTGAACACGTTTTGGAAGAGACGGGTTATACCGATGTAGCTAAGGCTTATATTCTTTACCGCAAACAGCGGGAAAAGATTCGTAACATGAAGTCCACTATTCTCGACTACAAAGAGATAGTAAATAATTATGTTAAGCTTGAAGATTGGAGAGTTAAAGAAAACTCTACCGTTACTTATTCGGTAGGTGGTTTGATACTTAGTAACTCGGGAGCCATTACCGCAAACTATTGGCTAAGTGAAGTTTATGATGACGAAATCGCTTCTGCTCACAGGGATGCTGATATTCATATTCATGACTTGTCAATGCTTACAGGTTATTGCGCAGGATGGTCACTACGTCAGCTAATAGAATTAGGTCTTGGCGGAGTAAGGGGAAAAATAACTTCCTCTCCGGCAGCGCATTTGTCAACACTTTGCAACCAAATGGTTAACTTCCTTGGCATTATGCAAAACGAGTGGGCAGGCGCTCAAGCCTTCTCTTCTTTTGACACCTACCTTGCGCCCTTTGTTAAGGTGGATAACTTGAGCTACAAAGAGGTTAAGCAGTGTATTCAGTCATTTATATACGGCGTTAACACTCCGAGCCGTTGGGGCACACAGGCGCCTTTTACCAACATAACACTTGACTGGACAGTTCCCTTTGATTTGGCAGATCAGCAAGCTTTAGTTGGCGGCGAAAAAATGAACTTTAAGTATAAGGATTGCGTTAAAGAAATGTCTATGGTAAATAAGGCCTTTATCGAAGTTATGGTAGAGGGCGACGCCAACGGACGTGGCTTTCAATATCCTATACCCACATATTCTATTACCAAAGATTTTGATTGGTCAGATAACGAAAATAACCGTTTGCTATTCGAAATGACGGCAAAATACGGCACACCTTATTTTAGCAACTACATTAACAGCGATATGGAGCCTAGCGACGTACGCAGTATGTGTTGCAGGTTGCGTCTTGACTTGCGTGAACTACGCAAAAAATCGGGAGGCTTTTTCGGCAGCGGAGAGAGTACCGGTTCGGTAGGTGTGGTAACGGTAAATGTACCGCGGTTGGCTTATTTGTCAAGTAATGAAGAAGAATTCTTCCAGAAGCTTAACAAAATGATGGATATATCAGCCCGCTCGCTTAAGGTTAAGAGAGAAATAATTACCAGACTTTTAGAAGAAGGCTTGTATCCTTATACAAGGCGCTATCTAGGTACTTTTAGCAACCATTTCTCTACCATTGGAGTAATAGGTATAAATGAAGCAGCGCTAAACGCAAAATGGATAGGCGAGGACTTAACTCATTCTTCGGCGCAAGCGTTTGCTAAGAGAATCCTTAATCATATGAGAGAAAGATTGGTTGAGTATCAAGAAAAATACGGAGATTTGTACAATCTTGAGGCAACCCCTGCCGAAAGCACAACTTACCGTCTTGCAAAACATGACCGCAAAAGATATCCTGATATAATAACCGCATCTGAAAAGGACAAAACTCCTTATTATACAAACAGTTCTCATTTGCCGGTAGGCTTTACTTCAGATGTATTTGATGCTTTGGAAATTCAAGACGAACTACAAGCGCTTTATACTTCGGGAACAGTTTTCCATGCGTTCTTGGGCGAAAAATTGCCAGATTGGCAGGCTACTGCAAAGCTAGTTAAGAAGATAGCCGAAAACTTTAAGTTGCCTTACTACACAATGAGCCCTACTTATTCTATTTGCAAAGAGCACGGATATATTATAGGAGAGCATTTTAAGTGTCCCGAATGTGGAAAAGATGCCGAGGTTTATAGCAGAATAACAGGCTATTATCGCCCCGTTCAAAACTGGAACGATGGTAAACTTCAAGAATATGCCGAAAGAAAGCTTTATGATATACCAAATTCAAAGTTAAAATCGGAAAAACAGTTTGTTAAGGAAGACTTAACAATAAGCAAAAAGGGAGAGGATGACAAGGTAATAATGTTTACCACAAAAACTTGCCCCAATTGCCGTATGGCGAAAGACTTTTTGGACAAAGCTAATATAAGGTATGAAATAATAGACGCCGAAGAAAACGAAGATTTGGCTGTTAAGTATAGAATTATGCAAGCGCCTACACTTGTTGTTATGAATCAAGAGGGCGCAGAAAAGTACGTTAATTTGGTAAATATCAAAAAATTTATATCAGCTCAATAAAAGGTAAATTATGAAAGATATAATAATAATCGGAGCAGGCCCTGCAGGAATAACAGCAGGAATATATGCGGCAAGAGCCGGTAAGTCATCACTTATTTTGGAAGGCGAATGCTTTGGCGGACAGATTGTGACTGCGCCTCTTGTAGAAAACTATCCCTCGGTAAAAATTATTAAGGGGTATGAGCTTGCCAGCAATATGGTAGAGCAAGCGATGGAACTCGGCGTGGAAATGGAGATGGATAGAGTCCATGACATTGTTAAAAATGAGGACGGCATTATTACTGTTTTTGGAGAAAATGAAAAGTATAGCGCCCGCGCTGTAATAATTGCAAGCGGAGCAAAAAACAAAAAGATGGGAATTCCTCGAGAAGATGCACTTCTTGGAAGCGGAATATCCTATTGCGCTTTGTGTGACGGGGCTTTCTTTCGAAATAAGGAAGTAGCGGTAGTGGGCGGAGGCAACAGCGCCTTAGAAGAGGCAATATTTTTGACGGCATATTGTCCTAAAGTATATTTAATACACCGTAGAGCGGAGTTCCGCGCCGAACAAAAGCTAGTGGAAGAGTTTAGAGCTAAACCTAATGCGGTATTTGTTTTGGACAGCGAAATAACCGAACTTTTGGGGGATAATAAGCTGGAAGGCGTTAAAGTAAGAAATAAAGTAAGCCAAGAGATTACTCAATTAGAATTTGAAGGTTTATTTGTGGCAATAGGCAAGGTGCCCGACAATGGTTATTTAGCTAATAAACTAGCATTGGACGAAAGCGGCTATATTATTGCCGGAGAGGATTGCAAAACTTCAATAGAAGGGGTGTTTGTGGCAGGAGACTGCCGAACGAAAACAGTACGGCAATTAACCACGGCAACGGCAGATGGCGCCATTGCATCGGTAGCGGCTTGCGCATATTGTAACTAAGAAAAAGACTCCCGTTAGCGGAGTCATTTTTTTTACCAATCTTCGGTTTTTGTAGTGTTTTTTACATCGTCATAAAAATCTTTGTAAGAGGATTTGAAAGCCTCTGTTTTGCTCAATTTTATCTCATTGAGGTCATAATTTTTTTTGTCTTCGCCTTTGTCTGTGCGGTAACTAAAGGAAGGAATTTGTTTGGGAATGTCAAGTATATAATTAAAAACTTCTTTTATATCCCCAAAAACAGGAACGCCTAGTTTTTCCAACTTTTCACGAGTGCTGTGTCCGCCGCAAATTAGTGCGCAGTCCATATTAAGCGCGCTAGCTACCTCAAAGTCGTGTGGCATATCACCAATAAGTATTTTTTTACCCTCAAGAGGGTTGCGGTCAAACCAGTTTTTGGCTAGTTCAATTTTACCCTTAGCGTAGATGTTATCAAGCGCAATAACGTCGGAAAAATATTCGGAAATGGAGTGTTTTTTTAGCTCGGTAAGTAAAAGACTTTTTTCGCTGGCGCTCAATATATACTGGGGGACTTTTAGTTTATAAAATCTTTCCAGTACCGATTGTACGTTTTGTTTTAGACTTGAATTAGGTAGTAGACTCATATAATTGTCCATATATTCTATAGCTAATTTGTCATATGGCTCTTTATCAAAATCAAAGCCCAAACCCTTGTAATAATCTATAACAGGGAAGGAGAAAGTGCGGTCGTACCTTTCTAAATCCATTAAAGGAAGGTTCCTTTTTGCTAGCGATATATTTACACTTTGAATACTTATTTCTACATCGTCAATTAGTGTACCGTTCCAGTCCCAAAAAATATAATCGTATTTCATTGTTTATAAATGTATTCCTTCGTGGTATTTGTTGTATTTGTCGATATTTTGATTGATTATATCAATCATTTGGTCGGCAGTAGATACGCTATAGATACAATCACCAGGGATTTCTTCATATCTTACGCGATTATCCAGGCGCATTCCTGCAATTTTTGATGACCAGCCGTCAACGTTGTTGTAAGCTACTATCATTCTTTTTAATGCCCAAGCGTTGGCTATTTCGGTAAGAGTACCGCTTCCGCCGCCTACGGCAATTACCGCGCTAGCGTTGGCGACTATTACGTTACGGAATACGTCAAGACCAGTGGGGATAACGATGTCAGCATAATCATTACGCTTAAAAGCGTCGAAAGAGGGAAGAATGGCAATAGTGTCGCCTTCTCTGTACTTTTCCGAAGCGTGGGCGCCTCGGCAGGCTGCTTCCATAACTCCGTATAGGCCGCCGCATTGTATGCGGTAACCGTTGTCAACTAACATTTTTCCGGTTTCAAAAGCCACCTTATATTTGTCGCCGTTAGGATCAATTACCGCGTCGCCGACGATTGCAACAATTTTTCTCATAAATAACTCCTTTGGTTTTTTTGTATATATCAATATATTGTATCTAAAACAATATTTTCTAGTATATCATAATTATTTTTTTTTTACAATCAGTTGAAAATCATTAATATATAGTGTATACTTGATATGCAAAAATCAACAAAAACGGTACTAAAAAAGCACGGAGCGGTATCGAAGTGGTCATAACGGGGCGCACTCGAAATGCGTTAGCCATTAAGTTGGCACGAGGGTTCGAATCCCTCCCGCTCCGCCATAAACAAAGAGAGGGTAGTTTTTATCCTCTCTTTGTTTAATGTTGACAGAAAAGAGAGGGATTCGAACACCGATTGGGGCGTGAAAGGAAGCAAAGGACTTGCCTGCGTGCAAGTCCGCCTTTCACGTTCGAGGAGTTATACTCCGAAGAAGCAGAATTTAGCTTAATAGCTAAATACTGGCTAATCCCTCCCGCTCCGCCATAAACAAAGAGAGGGTAGTTTTTATCCTCTCTTTGTTTAATGTTGACAGAAAAGAGAGGGATTCGAACACCGATTGGGGCGTGAAAGGAAGCAAAGGACTTGCCTGCGTGCAAGTCCGCCTTTCACGTTCGAGGAGTTATACTCCGAAGAAGCAGAATTTAGCTTAATAGCTAAATACTGGCTAATCCCTCCCGCTCCAAATTAAATAGCTTTATATTTGGCTGTATTTATAGATAGTATTTATTACTGCATAATACAACATAAAAAGGGCAGAGCCAAGCAAAATTCCCCCGAGAATATCGGTAAACCAATGTACGCCTGAGATTAGTCTTCCTATGACTGTTACTGCGATTACTACAAGCGAAATTATTTCTAATGCTATAACGAGTGCTTTCTTTTTGAAATATAGGGGGAAAAGAAGCATTGCGGTGGACATTATGGTAAGAACTAGCATTGTGTGGGAAGAGGGGAAGGATGGTTCTAAATTTGAATTAAGTATTATCGGGCGGTAATTAATAACCACTTTTTCAAAAAATAGGTAAAAGGTAATAACTATTATATAGTAGGCGCCAAGGGCGAGAAGTTGTGGATCTACTTTTTTTAAACTTTTTCTTTTTATTATTTGGACAAGACCAATAATAGCAAAAAATAGCGCGGCGGCAAAGGCAACAAAGCCTAGATAATCGGTTATTGTGTACCACAAGAAGTTTACGCTAAAGAAGTCAAAAACTGCTTTGTTAACTGTGGCAAGGCCTACTGCTGAGCTTTCGGGTCCGATAGCCTTTATGTCAACGGTTTTTAACAATAC
>CAYIZR010000058.1:0-6790 GCA_964367755.1 uncultured Christensenella sp.
GCTGAAATAAAAGCGTTAACTTCGGCTACTCTCTCATCAGAAAAGCCAACTACGGTATACGCGATACCCGAAATAATTGTGGCAATACCGTTTGTCATCTTCGCAATAAATGTTTGACCGGAGAAGAACACGGCATCTGGCCTAGTCCCGTTGGTATATTCTTCATAGTCCACACAGTCGGCTATCATTTGCGTTTGCAAAATGGTCGTCATACCTGTAGACGCTCCCGCGAAGAAAAACAGCACGAATGCAATAATCATTGGCACAATCTCCGTTAGTCCGGTAGGAGCTATTAAATACATAATAAAAATCGACAAAAACGGAATTATACCCAAAAGGTTCGAAAAATTGTACAAATTCTTTTTGGAATACTTCTTCAGCAGAGCATTACAAAAACCAATACCCATAAACATTCCGATAAACATACCGCCGCCTAGCAATACCATATATACAAAAGCTAAGGAAGGATTTTTACTGGCATAATAATAAGTAACGACTGGCATTGCGCATATCGCAAGCAAATTTTTCGCGCTGCCTAGCACTCCCGAAACAAGAATCTGCCTAAAGGGCTTGTTCTTCCACATAATGGTAAAATTCTCTTTAAGTGTGTATTTCTTTTCTGATGGGGTTATTTTTTCTTTTACAAAGAAACCGCATATCTGGAACAATCCGCAACCTAAAAGAGCAAAACCTGCTGCAACTATCAAGAAGCCATAACGCTCTCCGTTGGCAGGACTATCTATCAACTTGCCTATTACATTACCTACGGCAAGGCTAAGTGGTTGCATCCCAAGCAGGGTTACTGCCCCGCCTACTGTACCTACTATACGAGCCGCAGAAAGTAGCTTATTGCGGTCTTTTTCGTCTTCGGTCATAAGTGCGGTAATTCCCCAAAGAGGAATATCTCCAATGGTATATACCATTCCCCACAATATATAAGTTATCGCAGCCCAAGCAATAATACCCACATTTAGCGCCTTGCTGCCGCTGTTATACAAGCCAAAGCTAACAAAGCACAATATAGTAACAACAAACACCACGCTAGGTACAAATATAAGATAAGGACGACATTTGCCCCACCTTGTACGTGTTCTATCAACTATGCTTCCCATAATCGGGTCATTGAAAGCGTCCCAAACTCTGGCTGCTGACATAATAATTGACACCGCGATTGCGGGAATAAGCAAAGTAAACTGGAAATAATAAGCAAGCCCTGCGCCAATAATGTTATAAATTATATTTTGCCCTGCTAAGCTAACCAGATAAGTATATTTTTCTGTTTTTGAATATGTTTTTAGTTTTTTTGCCATGGTTGCACCTTTTATTGTTTGGAAATAATTCCGGAGTATTCCGACCAGGAAGAGTCAGTCTGTGTATTCTTATAAACACTTTCCGCCTCTTGAGGAACATATATCCTCAACTTGCCGTTAATGACATACACATTGTCGCCTTCATTATAAATCTTGAAAGCATATCCGCCAAGCTTAGGCGGGGTAACGGCGTTTATTCTTAGCTCTCCAAAACTATTACAACCAACAAAAGCATATTCTCCTATATCAGTTATTGTAGAAGGAAGTTCCACATAAGTTAAATCGCAATAACCAAAAGCAAAATTATCTATTATACTGATGCCCTCTTCCACATAAATATTAGTTACTTTTTTACGATTAAAAGCAAGACTACCTACACTTACAACATCATATTCCTTATCTTCATAAGTGACCTTAGACGGTATGGTTACCGATACGTTTTGAATAGGCGAAGAAAACTCCTCTCCTATATAGCTAACGGCTTTGGCATAAAATTTTTCGGTGTTGTCCGATGGATTTTTTTCTTTTAGTAAAACATATTTCATAGCTCCGCTATCAAAATACGCCACTTCTTCAATACCTGTATCGTCGCTGCCGCAAGCAGTAAAACATACACATAAAACAACGGCGATTAAGGCTATGGCAAGGATTTTTTTCTTCATTATATCTCTCCGCTTTTCTTAATATAAAGCATTATCATATTGATTTTGGGCATAAAAGGGCAACCCCGTACGGGGTTGCTCGATTTACTTTCTTTTCGTTACATCATATCCGGCATACAGTATCAGGTCACAACTTATTGTATCGTTTTCGTCAAACCTGTATTGCAACTTTTGGTCCAGATACCAACCACTAAAGGTATATTCATATGTATAACTACCAGTCATTTGGTTCGGCGAGGTCTCTGTTACTGAAGAATCCGCCCTAGCAGGAGAACTATAGCTTTCCCACCACGTTCTGTCTTCTTCTTCAGCATTTAGAATTTCTTCCTTAAATATGTTGCCGCCTTTTATGGATATTTCTTCCTTTTCAAAATACTCAACACCGTTAAGCATAAGCTCGGTAACAGGGGACGCTTGCCCATATCCACATTTGTAGGTCAAGGGCAATTCGTTATCGTATTTATTTATTACATAGTTATTAGGTTTTCCTTCGGCAGCTTCCTTAAGCTGTTGGAAACTTAAAGATACAGTACCTCCTACATATCTTAGTATCTGCTCATAATTACTCACAAACTGAGATATAGTATGGTCGGTATCATAGATCTTTTCACATTCTGCGTGTCCGTTTCCTAAGGGACATGTCTCATCAAGCCCCACTCCGCAATCGTATTTTCTCTTAATAACTAAGTCTTCCAAACGCTCAACTCTGTCAGCCCAAGAACTAATAGTTGAATAGTCATAGTTAAGAGCAGCCTCTATTTCGGTATTCATAGAGCTCCAACTCTCGTTAGTTGCTTTTTGAGCTTTGCTAGATATTCCTACTGTTTGATATGTCGCTTTCATTTGGTCGGTTATTGCGCCGATTTTTCCTGTAGCGTATTGCTTCTTGTCACTTTCTGTTGTAAGTTCTTCCAAAAGCCTGGTAGCATCAGCAGGGTCTTTTTTGTTGTCGCTTATTAGAGATATGTCTTTTCCACCGCCGGAAATAGACTGTAGCATACTTCCACTATAACTGTATATTTGATAACGCAATGCTCCCGACAAATTGGCGGAGGTCATATTCTTTAACAAGTAATTAATCATCTTTAGCTGTTCTGTTTCGTAATAGAACTTGCCTTCGTTTTCTTGCTCGCTACCGCTCTTCTTGCCGTTTTCATAAGCGGTATTTGCCTGATTATAAGCTTTCATATTATCTTCGTTGCCGCTATAGCACCACATCCAATCACTCATATTCAATTGACCTTGCAAACCATTACCGGTTATTGCTTGGCGCATTTCCGCAGTATAAGTCAAGTTACTGTATGCAGAAAAACCATATACTAAATATTCATGATCTTCTTTTTTCTCTTGGAAGCTAAAATGTTTGGAATAAAAATCATTATAGAAATTATCATTATAGCGATATGCGTTAATATAGTTGCTTCTTTGGATATCAACATATTCCAACCACTCGGCATCGGTAAACACCGTGTAATGGCTATATTGTAACTCTTTTTCAAAATCTTCATCGCTAACTGCATTATAGTTAGTTTGGTTATAGTCATAATAATAGCCGTATAATTCCACACAATCCGGCTTTCCTTCGCCGCCATTGTAATAGTCATTAAAAGCGTGCAAATAAACTAATGTATCATAATCGAGGTTGTCTTTACAATATGTATCAAATTCGGGAGTGCCTATGGCTTTATTATTTGCCATTGCTTTAACAACGTCCAAAGAGTATTCAAGCTCAAATGTAGCGACTCTGCCAAACTCGTCACCACTCATTCCTATAGCAAAGACCTTACCTGCCATATTCCTGTATTGACGGCTAACATTGTCCTTATCATTATCGGTAGCTCCCGTAGCGTCTGCCTTATCCTTTAACTTTTCATAATACGACCAATCGTCAAAGAATGACCAGCCGGGAGTAGTTGTCCAAGGTCCAACTTCTACTTTGGTATCAATAACTTCTTCGTTTACTGATTCTTCTCCGGCAAGATAATCAACTGTCTTGGTCATCTTTGCGGCGGGAAGAGCAGCTTTAGCCATTGCCAAAATAATCTTTTCGGCGTCGGAAGCAGCAAATATTTTTATAATAGAGGAGGTGTCCGGTTCTAAAGCATCTGCCTGCTTAGATTCTATCCTGTCAGCCAGCTTAGCTTCTTCTGCAGAATAATCACTATAAGTTACCGCTTGAGCGTCATAATACCTAGCTTCCCTACCGTAATTGGTTAAGCTGGCAAGTTTTGTAATATCCGCTGGGGTTAGATTTTTATTTACTACAGGGCCAACTGGTCCTGTAGTTGGTTTGCACGCCGACGCAAATACAACCATCCCCAGGCAAATTATCGCAAAGATAAAAAATATTGCGATTTTTTTAATACTTTTCATAAGACCTCCTTATGTTTGTGTTTTGTAAAGTGTTACTTCAAAGGTATTATAGCAAAAAATACCCCTTTCAGTCAATAGTTAATGACAATTTCCTTTTATCGTATTTTATGCTATAAAATAGCTTCTTGCACTAGTATAGAATTAAAATTTTAAGCCCCACGCAAAGCCTTGCTTTTTGCCCAAATCCTTCCTTTGTTTGTTATCAATAACTTCAATAAGCCTACAAAAAGTCTCAATTTGTTCATACATCATATCATAATTTATTTTTTCAATATATCCGTTTGGCGCCACATTGCACAAATAGTCCGGCCCTGGGCAAAGTGCCACCGAAGGTATACCTTTTTTATAAATAGGCTGTCCCTCTCCAAAATGCACCATATTCTTTGGGCGTAGCAATAACGTTTTGGTATGCTTTCTTCCTTCTAGCTGTTCTAAGTATAACTTAGCCATAGTGTCGTTGCTTACATATATTAGTTCGGGGTCTACATCGCTGATTTTTTCAAAGGCACTATGGTCTTTGTTATCCCGCCACTCGCTACAGCCCAAATGTTCGAGAGTAACTCCTGCCACAGCCTCCATATTATCTTCTTTTCCGTCCCAAAAATCTCTATGCGCGTTCAAAAATTTTGTAGTGGCTTGATTTAGCGCGTTACCAAACTGATGAAGCTGAAAATGTCCTGTTACAAAGCTAAAAACTAAAGTTTTTTTACGCTCAGATAAAGGTTTTTCGGCAAAATACTTGGCAAGACTAATAAGTCCAATTGGCGCGTTTTCTTCAAAGGCGTTACTTCCGTCGGTATGAGTGTTGATAAGTATGCTCTCTTTTTCGCTCTGTCCTTTCAAAATTGCATAAATAGTCCTAGTCGTAGCTTTTTCAAATACTTTGGCATCAAGTTTTAGGGTCGCTTCCTCTCCCCTTTTTGCGGCTTGGATTATTTTCTTGCCCACGCTTTCGGTTACCCACAAAGCAGGAATGCCGGCATAGGTTTTAATAAAGGGCAAATATTGATGCTTTGCCATATCATCGCTACAACCTGTCATAACACAAATAACTGCTTTGGCGCCGGCGAGCTTTGCTAAATTCAAAAATGGGGCAATAACAAATGTGCTGACAACAGGACTGCCTTGTTTTTCGGGAGGAATAAAGGTATCAGGATAGCTATAGCGCTTCTTAAAGACCAAACCGCAGCCTGCCTCAAATATTGGCATACTTATTACCGCAATTTTGTTTTTACTGCCCAAAAAACTGCTTACAGGCTTGCCACACCATTCCATAAGGGCGGTTACACCTTCCTTTGGCGTAAACCCGCTGTAAGGATAATATGCCGTGTTGTCTTTATCAACATCAATAATTTTACCGTTATCTTTATAGCTTAATGAATAATCTTTTGGCTCCCACCTCTTAAATGTAAAATAATCTTCTTTTACTTCGTAGCCTAGATCGGTCATCTCCTTATATATATAATCAATAAACTGTTCATGGGCGGCATTACCGGTAAGCCTAGGGCCCATAGCCACCATTTTTTCTTCCATTTCTCGTAACTTGTCTACGTTAAATAATCCTCTGCCAGTCATTTTTTCATCCCCTTTTTTACAAACATAAATATAATTATAGCGACGGCGAGTAAAGCAAGCACTCCGCCTACCGATATTCCCACGATTGCTTTTACCGACAAGGGACTTTTGTTTTCATCGACTACAATATCGTCCAATAAGCCACCATTTGTCCACTTAGCATACAACACAATATCTTCCTGTATTCCGGCAATTGAAGTTACTTTTTCTCCCGAAAAATCACTATTTAAGTACCAGCCTTCAAAAACATAACCTGCCTTTGCCGGTGGATAAATAGCCCCGTCATTGCTAAAAGCAGTAATATAATTATCTCCATCCTCGCTCTCTGCTCTCACATAATAAATTTTCCATTGATAACTTAAATTGCCTGTTGTACCGTCAGACCACTCATAATTTGTAGTGCTAATCAAACTAACAGTTGCAGTATAATCTCCCCCATTTTTGGCTGTGTTACCGCTAATTTCATAAGCATCGTTTTCTGTCAATACAAATTTTTGAGTGATTCCGTTATAAATTAAATTACTTCCTGATGTTGGCTTTTCTACTTTTGCCCTCAAAATCTTCCAGCTTATATTAAAGGGGGCAACAGTACTGTCCGACCATACATAATTATTTGTGTCAATCAAACTTATTGTGGCAGTATAGGTGCCTGCATTAGTAGCTTTGTTACCCGAAACGCTATATCTTGTATCATCAGGGATTGTTGCCGTCTGCTCATAACCTAAATAGTAATTATCCTTTGCCAAGACAGGTTTGACAACACTTTGAGGAACAATTGACCAAGAAGCGTTTGATGCTTGTTCGCTTTCGTCAGCCCACTTATAATTGATAGGATATTTTAATTGTATACTAGCAGTATAACTACCTACT